>NZ_AKIL01000001.1 GCF_000309485.1 Milkweed yellows phytoplasma str. MW1 | reverse complement strand
AAAACCTCGTTTTTAGTTGGAAGAGGTATTGGGCCTTTTATCTGAGCTCCTGTTTTGGAAATACTAGTGATAATTTTTTTTGCTGCTTGATCTATCAAATGATGATCGTAAGTTTTTAAAAGAATTTTAACAACTTCTTGTTCTTGAGCCACTGTTCTTATTCTCCTTTCTTGATTTTGATAATGACAATAATAACTTCCCAAATATATTTTTTTTATAAAACAAATATTTTTTTTAATGTTATAAATAGTT
>NZ_AKIL01000002.1 GCF_000309485.1 Milkweed yellows phytoplasma str. MW1 | reverse complement strand
GTTTATTATATTTAAGTTTTTCATATAAAAAACTTTTTAGATATTTTTTATTTATATTTATTACAAATAATATTATAAAGCAAATCATCTGTTTTTTTTAAGATTTATGTTATAAAAAGTCATTTTTCTTTTATCTGAAAGTGTTTTATATATTAATTAAGTGAAAAATTTTAATTGATTCTAATAAGTTTGAACCCATTGCGACCGATTTTTTCGATATTTTATCACAACGAAAGTAATGCAACTGTTTTTTGTGGCAATTTTTAGGCAATAATTGCACGACCGCTATAAAATGTTAGTTGGGTTTAATTTTTAAATCTTCTGGGATAAAATTTTTTAATTCCAAATAACCGTTAAACATTTGAATTCCTTCTTCTTTAACTGTTAAAAAAAAATAAGATTGATCTTTATAGTTAAGGCATGTAGTTGACTTTTTAAAATAACGTGTTTTTCTTCTAAATCGCCTTTTTGGCAATAACGATTTAAAAAGGTTCTCCTCTTTAACTTAAAGACTCTATTAAACCTCTTCCTTCTTACGCTGTTTTTATAAAAGATTGTTGGTATTGTAAAGTTTCATGTTTATTCATAATTTTTTAAATTCCGCTTTTATCATTTATTAATAAAAAATTTTTGTCATCTTTAATAAATATATTCTGCCTTTATATTTTTTAAAAGTCAAATCTTTTGATTATTTCTTTTTTCTTATTAAGATTTTTTTGTCCTTAGAAGTTCATAAAAGTTATATCTTTATTGAAAAGGAGATGATAATTTATAGTTTGTCGGGAGACAAAGAGAAATAAAAGTTTTTAAACAAAAAAATAACTTCTAAAATTATTATAACCAACCATAAAAAAGGAGCCTTTAAACTTCCTTTTTATAGTTGTTTTTTGATTTTAATAATAAATTAAGGCAATTTTGATACTTAAAGGTTATTTATTAGCGCCTAATTTTTTCTCTAACACTCTTAAACCGATATTAGCGAATAAAATTAAAATTAAATAAATAACGCCGGCGATAGTGAAAGTAGCAAAAGTATTGAAAGTTGCTCCTCTAATTTGTTTAGTAACGGCGAATAATTCCATTACCCCAATAACACTTAAAACAGAACCATCTTTTAAATTAATTATAAATTCGTTCATTATCGGCAGTAAAGATCTTTTGATCGCTTGAGGAAAAATAACATGTCTTAAAGTTTGTTTCTCTGTCATCCCTAAAGCTTGAGCGGCTTCTATTTGAGCCGTATCAAAGAAATTAACGTTTCTTAAAATTATTTCAGCGATATAAGCGGTTGAATTGAAAGTAATCACGATTAGACCAGCTCTCAAAGGGGTTAACCATTCAAACTTGCCTAAAGAGTTAATGCCGTAATAAAACATCATCGCTTGAATCATCATCGGAATGCCTTTGATAACAAAAATATAGACAGAGAGAAATTTATCAGTTATCGTTTGGATATAATATTGAACAAAAGTAACTTTTTTTCTGTCTTGTTTTTTACCTTTTAGATAAACAATACCTAACGCGATTACAAACGCTCCTAGTGTGCCTATAATAGCTAAAAGAAGGGTTATTTTAATACCTTCTAGATATAAAGCATAGTTTTTTCTTAAGATAGTGAAAATACTACTTTTTTGTGGCATAATTTTTGCCTGCTATTTCCATATATTCTTTTCTAGTAATTGGCGCTATTTTTTTTAAGACTTCATTCTTTTGTCCTAATAAATAGTTATTTTGTTTAACCCCAATTATGGTGTCGTTATCCGCTGCGGCTTTTTTCATTTTTTGACCTAATGTTGCATCAATATTATTAATTTTGATTTTTTGCATAAATTTGGATCGCTTGTTGCATATATCCTTTTCTAGTATTTTTATCTATTTTCCTTAAAGCTTCATTAACTTGTCCTAATAAAGGATTATTTTTTTTAACCCCAATTCTGGTGTCAATATCCACTTTGTTCTCTTGCATTTGTTGGTATAATACTGTACCAATATTATCAATAGTTGTTAATATATCAGGAAATGATTTTAAATATTGTTGGGCTAAAGACGATTCAGCTATAAAACCGACAATATGTTGGCTTCGAGTTTTGTCAATTAAATCAATATAGCTGGGTAAAAATTCTACATTTGCTTTACCACCAGCCAATTCTTCTGTTTTATCTTCATAAAGGGTTTCTGTTTGAACCCCTAATTTTTTACCTTGTAAATCGCCAATATTTTGGATATTTTGAGGATTATCTTTATGGACAATGAAACTTATATTTGGGTTGAAGTAAGGGTCAGTGAAGTCTATTTGTTGTGCTCTTCTCTCTGTTTTAGCCATCCCACCCACGATTAAATCAATTTTTTCATTGTTTAAAGCAGGAATTAAACCATCCCATTCTTTTTTAACGATAACTAATTTACGTCCTAGCTGTTTAGCTATCGCTTTTGCTATACGAACGTCATAACCATCAGCGTAATTGCTTCCATTGGTTCCGACAAGATAACTTTCATCTGTTTTGTCACCTGGACTTACGCCATAATTATACGGTGCGTAATCTACTTCCATACCGACTCTTAAAACATTCTCGCTTGATTTTCTAGTAGACAAGTAATAAGAAATGCCAAAACCGATTACAATAATAAAAAATAAAACAACTAACAAAATGATTAATTTTTTTCTTTTCCTTAAATCCATTTTTTCTTACCTTTCTTTTATTTACAAAAATTTTGTAAGTAAAAGAAAAAAACCCTTACTAATTTAAAAAGTAAGGGCGTGATTAGCATAAAAGAAAGAATTTTTGTTTTATGTTTTGTCAGCCCCATTGCTTTTTAAAAAACAAAGAGTGTTATAGCTCTTATTCTATAACCCCATATAAAACTATTGCCATAGTTTTATATTCGGCGATGATTGCCTTTCTTACACTTCTAAGAATGCCTTCTCCGTGTAATACTAATCTGCATCGCTGCCTCTGAGTTTAATCTTTTATTTTTCTAAAATTTTATAATTAGATTATAACTTAAATAAAGCGGTTTGTCAATTGTTTTTTTTAAAGAAAATAAGAGATTTGTTAAAAACTTGGTTATGAGGGAGGAATGAGAAGAGAGTAAGAAAGGATATAACTTTTTTTAAAATCAGGGTATATTAGATGCGTTTAAGGATTGCTCCCTATTACAAACTAGCCCCACAAAAAACCGTATGAGTAAATTTCCAAACATACGACGTTTATAATATTCCTAGATTCCTAGTTTTTGACGATTTTTCGTCTCAATTCTGTTTAAATGCGTAGTTAGTTTTAAAATTTTACTTTCCTTTGATAGCATATAGCCGCCGCCCTTTTAAGCCCTTAAACTCGAAATATTATTTCCTCTTTCGCCCTATATCATGCTTTCCATGACTTCCTGGTTGGGCGATTGTCTTAACTATTCCAAATTAAGTTTTACTCCAACGACTACTATGATTCTGCTTTTTCCTTGAATCCATAAGACTTTTTATCCTCTTATGTTTAGTTTTTAACCTTGATTTTTAGGAAAATCCAAGTTACTCTTATTAACTACGTGAATTTTTTAGGGTTGATGACCTTAACATTAACTCATGGAATGATTAGTTCCTGAGATAGGTAAATACCGCGTTTGGCTAGGCGAGTCAAGATGTTGGTATTGAAACCATGAAGGGATTTTTTCCCCTGATAATCTAAATAGCCTAAATAGTTCAATTATATAACTATTTAGTCCTATCTTATCAAGTCATTTCAGTTCCTTTCGACTTTGGTTGCTTAGTTTACTCTGCTTTTTGCGTTTAGGTCCATTGCAGGACTTCTCCTTGGAATTTTTTCTTCTTGCGGTATCTTCTTAGATAAAAACTTTTTGCCTCAACCCGCGCTTTTATCCTCTACTATAATCTGCTATTCTTTCGTTGAGCAAACAAAGGATATGAAGTACGTCATTATCAGACTTTGTAATTCGTTAAACTACTGCAAATAAGGTATCTTTGGAGCCTAATTGTTAAAATGAGTAAATCTTACTTTTTTATCTAAATTATTTTTAAA
>NZ_AKIL01000003.1 GCF_000309485.1 Milkweed yellows phytoplasma str. MW1 | reverse complement strand
ATCTTCTTAAAAATCATCATTCAATGTAAAGATAATGAATCTGGTCAGGTCTTGATTGAAGCAGCCATAAGTTTAATTTCATGTGAGTGATGATTTTTAAGAAGATTTTTTTATAATTGAAAATAAACTAACAAAAAGGAAATCTATTTGATTATGAATTTATTTACACACAAAAACAAAATTCAGCTTTTACCTTTTGTTTTTAATTCTGTTGAAGGAAATGCTTTTCGCGAAGAAAATTGTCTTTTTAACGATCAAGAAAAAAAAATTGAGTTTTTTTATTTAAAACAAAGTAAATATAATTCTTTTTTTTTGAACATGAATCAATATGTCGTTTGGACTTATTTAAATGGCGTTTTTAGAGTTTTTATTAATGAAGAATATTATGATAAATTCAATACTTTATATCAAAAAGAAATTAATTCTTTTTATATGAAATTTATTTATGAATTGTTAAATAAACGCGCAAATATAATTAAAAAAAACTTTTTGTCTTTAGGAATAGGTTTTGTCACTTCTCTTATTTTATCTACTTTAGTTAAATCATCAATTCCAAATTTAAATGGTTATAAAGTTGTTATGTTATTCGCTTTACCGATTATTTTATTTTTAATCATTTTTATGTTTTTTATGAAAAAAAGCGATAAGAAATTCCAATTGGATAAAAAAAAATTATTTATCCAATTTATTCAAGAATCTGAAAATTTTTTAGGCAAAGAAGAATTAGAAAACATTTTAACACAACATAGACTTTACAGACATGTTGAAGAAAACGAATAAAAATTATTTTTTATGAAAAAAATTTTTAAAAAAAGGAGGTTAACAGAAAATGAATTACGAAGCTATTGTTATTGGTGGCGGACATGCCGGCGTAGAAGCCGCTTTAGCTTTATCCAAAAAACATAAAACTTTATTAATTACAGGCAATTTAGAACAAATTGCCGCTCTTCCTTGCAACCCTTCTATCGGCGGACCAGCCAAAGGCGTCGTTGTAAGAGAGATTGAAGCTTTAGGCGGCATTATGGGAAAAGCAGCAGATTTATCGCAAATTCAAATGAAAATGTTAAATACTTCTAAAGGGCCTGCTGTAAGAAGTTTGAGGGCTCAAATTGATAAATTAAAATATCCTAAAGTAGTTATTCAAATATTAAAAGAAGTTGATAGTTTAACTTTATTAGAAGGTTTAGTGGAAAAATTAATTATTGAAAAACAAAAAGTTAAAGGGGTTAAATTGCAGGATGGAACACTTGTTTATAGTGAAGTTGTTGTTATGACGACAGGAACTTATTTATCCAGTAAAATTTTTATGGGAAAATCAAAAACCAACTCGGGTCCTAATAATGAACCAACCACTTATGGCATTAGCAAACAATTGAAAGAACATGGTTTTGAAGTTATTCGTTTGAAAACAGGTACTCCGCCTAGAATTCAAAAAGATAGCATTGATTATACTAAAGCTAAAATGCAATTTGGAGATGGCATTTTACAAACTTTCAGTTCTCCTTCGGTTATTGACGATTTAGGAGTCCAAGAACCTTGTTATTTGCTTCACACTAACGAACAAACTCACGAATTAATTGAACAAAATTTATATGAATCGGCAATGTATGATGGCCAAATAGAAGGAACGGGCCCGCGTTATTGTCCTTCTATAGAAGATAAAGTAGTTCGTTTTTGCGATAAAAAACAACATCAAATTTTTATTGAACCAGAAAGTTTAGAATCTGATGAAATGTATTTACAAGGTCTTTCTACAAGCATGCCTAAAGAAATACAACATAAAATTTTACAAACTATTCCTGCTTTAAAAAATGCTAAAATAGTTAGATATGCTTATGCTATTGAATATGATGCGTTCAATCCTAACCAATTAAAACATACTTTAGAAACTAAAAAAATAAATAATTTATTTTTTGCTGGCCAAATCAACGGTACTACCGGTTATGAAGAAGCGGCTTGTCAAGGTTTAATGGCCGGAATTAACGCTAGTTTAAAACTGCAAAATAAAGACGGTTTTGTTTTAAACAGAAATGAAGCTTACATTGGTGTTTTAATTGATGATTTGATCAATAAAGGAACCAAAGAACCTTATCGTTTATTGACTTCAAGAGCAGAATTTCGTTTATTATTAAGACATGATAATGCTGATTTAAGATTAACTCATTATGGTTTTGAATTATTAGGTTTAGTGGATGAAAAAACTTATAAAAATGTAGAAAAAAAACGTCTAGAAGTAGACATGTTAAAAAAAAAATTACAAGCAACTTTTTTTGAAGTTAATGAAAAGAATTTAAATTATTTAAAAGAACATGACTCTTCTTTAATTACGAAAAAAACGAGTTTATATAAATTATTAAAAAGAACAGAATTAAATACAAATATTTTGAAATTTGTTTTTGACCAACAATATACACCAGAAGTTTTAGAACAAGTTGAAATTCAAGTTAAATACGAAAATTACATTTTAAAAGCCGAAAAAGAAGCTCAAAAACTTCTTCAATTAGAAACCAAAACAATTCCTATTGATATTGATTATTCAGTAATTCACAATTTATCTAAAGAAGCTAAAGAAAAATTAACAACAATTAAACCTTATAATTTAGGCCAAGCATCAAGAATTTTAGGCGTCAATCCGGTTGATATTTCTATTTTATTAGTTTTTTTACAAAAGGCTAAAAATTTTGTTTAATCAAATATTAAAAGATACATTTAATTTAAACGAATTACAATTAGAACAATTTAAAATATATTATTCTTTTTTAATAGAATACAACGAAAAAACCAATTTAACCGCTTTATCGAGTGAAAAAGATATTTATTTAAAACATTTTTATGATTCTTTATTGATTTCTCAAAATATTGATTTGAATAAAATTGATAATTTAAGCGATTTAGGTACCGGAGCCGGTTTTCCCAGCATCCCTTTAAAAATTTTATTCCCTCATTTGAAAATTTTTTTAATTGATTCTTCCTTAAAAAAAATTAATTTCTTAGAATCATTAGTTAAAAAATTGAATTTAACTGATGTATTTTTATTTCATCAAAGGATTGAACAACACGATAAACAATATGATTTAGTGATCGCTAGAGCTTTAGGCAAATTAAAATTAATTTTAAAATTAGCTTCTCCTCTTATTAAAAAAAAAGGTTATTTTATAGCAATGAAAGGACCTAATTACGAGGCAGAATTGAAACATCTTAAAATGACGAAAATAAAATTAAAACAAAAATTCTTTTTAGAATTACCGGAAGAATTAGGCAAAAGAGTTAACTTATTATTTCAAAAAATAAATTAACTCTTTTTTATATATCAAATCTTAAAAATGTAATTCTTTTGGGGCAATTTATTGTTTATTGATAATTATCTCCGTTTGTGGGAAATATTTTTTCAACGGCGAAGAAAAAAAATCCATCGTTACTTTTTTTAAAGTTAACGATGGATTTTATTATTTAATCGTCAAACGATTATTCATTTTTTGTAAAAACAGTTACTCGACGTTTTTCAGTGTAAATAGCTTGGTTTATATTTTCTGTTTTGGTAGGTTCAATGTCTTTTGCTTCTAAATTTTTAATTAAGTCTTTAATCACATCTTCTTTATTTAAAACAAAATTAAAAGCGAATGCGTTCCAAAATTCCCACCCATTACGTTCTAAAACTCTTTGACGGTTTAAATCATGATCATCTTGTTCGGTACTTGGTAATCTATCGCCGTGGCAATCAATAGCTAAACGGTTATCATTATCCCCTTCAACCACTAAATCAATTCGGTAAGAACCGACTTTAACTTGAGGAAGAACACGGTAACCTAAATTGACTAAAATATCATAAATTTGACGTTCAAAATCTGTTTCACAAAGAGTTCTTAAATTTTTAATTTTTTTCTCTTCTTGACTAAAAGGTAAACTAAAATGTTTAATAATTCCACGTCTTAAAACGTCTTTATTGCTGAGTTGGTTCTCATTCATTTCTATACTGCGGACTAAATACATACGATCACGAGCACGAGAAGCAGCAACATTGAAACGTTGATAAGCATCTTCTTTAGTCAAAGGCATTGGTTTTTTACCGTTAGGACGGAAAGAAACCACTAAAGAAAGGAAAATAATATTTCTTTCTTCACCTTGGAAAGTTCTAGCGTTCCCGCATTTAATAGCATGACGTTTTAAAATATCATTAGGCAATTCTCTTTCTAGCATATCGTAAATATAATGTTCTTGGCGATCTCCTTTTAAAGTCACAACCCCAATAGTTTTATCTTTCATCGTAGGATCGGCACAGATTCTTTTGATCTCATCCACAATATAACAGGCTTCTGCTTTATTAATTTCTTGTTTTTCATCTTTACAAGCTCCATCAGTCACTAAAACATCGATTAGCGGTGGATCAAGACGTTCAGATTTTTTCGGCAGACGCATTGGTTGGATTTCATTATGGTAAAATTCTCTATTAGAATATTCAATAATAGGAGAAACGGAACGAAAATGTTCTTTTAACATAATTTTTTCATGAGCGAAAACTACTTGAAATAATTCATAAATAGAAGAACCTGAGCTTAAATGTCCTTGATAACGTTTGACTTGATTTTTGAGGAAACGTTGAGATAAAATTTGTGTTTTGCTCACATCAGAAATATCATTAGGACCAACCTGTTTATCATCACCAACAATTAAAATCTTATCAGCTCTTAAAAAAGCCGCTAAAGCAGATAAATCAGATTGAGAAGCTTCATCAATAATTACTAAATCAAAATTACCTATTTGAGAAGGTAAAACTTCAGAAATTTTATCATGAGGCATAATCCAACAAGGAATAGCGTTAGATTCTAAAATATTAGTTAAAGCTTGACGCGCTTGACGTCTATGAATAGGAGCTTTTTTACCAGTTCCTTTTCCTATTTTAGTGATATGAGTGATAAAAGATTGTAAAGCTGATTCCATATCAGGAGTGCTTTTACGAGAGACTTGTAACCAAGTTTTTTTAGACACTATTTGTTTATAAACTTTTTCCAAATCAATAATTTTTTGTTTTCTCTTTGCTTCCATTTTGTTTAAATAGTCGCGAGTTTGCAAATTATCCAGATGAACTTCAAGTTGTTTTAACCACCAAATTTCGTCCCAATCGTTAGGTAAAAGATTATCAGAAGAAGAATTTAGAGGAGATTTATTTCTTAAATCATCAGCCCATAAAGGAGCTCCTGATTTTTCAATCAATTCAGAAACTGTTTTAATGGTTTCAAAATTTTCTTTTAAAGTGTCTAAATTTTTGATTTCTTTTAAAAAGGAATCTGTTTCTTTTTTCAATCTTTTAACATTTATTTCTGGATTTCCGCATTTTTCTTCAATTAAATTGTGGAAATTTTTAAATAATTCAGCAGAAGATATTGAAAAAACATTCTTGATTTTGTTTTTTTGTTTATAAGCATCTCTAACACTATGAAATTTAATATTTTTTTGTAAATCGTTTTGCAATTGAGTTAATAAATCAATCCTATTAGGAATTTGCTTTATTTCTGGAAATTTAGGAAATAATTCATAAACTAATTTTATTATTTCTTCGTCTCTAACATCTTTTTCAATTAAATATTGATAATGATCAGACACTTTTTTCAAATGTAAAATATGTTTAGGGTTGAAAGTGCTTGGATCAGAATTATCATAGTTCACTAATTCATTACTTAATAATAAATTAGAAGCTAAACCGTTTTGCCAGATGATAATTAAATTTCTCATCTTTTTTCTTAAACGGAAATATTTTTGAACATGTTTCCAATCTTCTTTATTTTCAGGTCTGTTAGAAATAATGACAATTGAAGACAATTTTTCTTTTTCCGCTTTTTTACCAAAACTAAATAAACCAAAAGCACTTTTGCCTGAAGCTTTTTTATTAATAGCACTCATCATGTCAGAATCTAATTCTAAATTAGCGAAACTAGAGACAGGTCTTGTTAAAAAATCTTGTTGTTGAGCTACTGCTTCTTGAATGTCTTTATAAAAAACGGCGAATTCTTTTAAAGGTAAATCGTGTCTAGATTTTTTTAAAGTATTTTTAATGGAATTGTGCCAAGAAAATTTTTTCTCACCATCAATTAAGGATTGGTTTAATTTTATTTGATATTCTAGCATTTCCAGAAGGTGTTGAGCTTTTTCTAAAATTTTATCATTTTTAAATTCTAAAGAAAAAATTTTATTTTCTTTTATTTCTTCTTTTATGGAGTTGTAAGTAATAATATTTGTGTGAATTTCCATTAAATTTTCTACTAAATAAGGCTCAATTGCAGGTATTTGTATATTTAAATAAGAAATTTTGTCGCCCACTTTAAGACGATTTTTTTTTAGTTCAGCAATATCTTCTGATTGAAATAAAGGAACATTTGTTAATTTTAATTCATCTTTAAAACATTCAATTTTATGACGCTTTTTAACTAATATTTTGGAAGCATCTAAAGGTTTTATAGGAGGGCGAGATTGTTCTGGTAAAAAAACAATTAAATCAAAATTACGTTGAAAAAATTCTTTAATCTTTTGTTCAATATGAGCTAATTCATTTTGAATGAAATCTATTTCTTTTTCTAAAGAGGAAATATCTTTTTCAAATTTATCTTCATCAATAGAGTTGATTTGTTCTTTAATAATTGAAACATTATGTTCCAATTGTTTTAAATCTTCTTGTTCGCTTGATAAAAAACTAACGGCTAGAGTTCGTATTTCTGGAATTAATTTATCTCTTAAAACGTTAAGAGCGGTTTTTTTCATAGATGTGACTAAAACTCTTTTACCTAAAGTTAAATAATGAGAAAGAATATTAGCTATTGTATGGGTTTTACCAGTTCCAGGCGGCCCTTGAACTACTAATCCTTCATAAATTTCTAACTTTTGAATGATTTTAACTTGTTCTTCGTTAGAAGTCATAGTGAAAAATAAATCTTTCACAGGAACAGCCTCAGGATCTTCGTTAGAAGGGTAATGAATTTCCAAGCTTCTAAATTCTGGCAGTTTAATTTTTTTACGGGAATATGATTGTTCTTCAAGAATGGATAAAATTCCTTTTGGAATATCAGGTAAATTTTTTGTAGCTACTTGAAATTGACTTTGAAAACGTTCTAAATCTTGAATTAAAAATTTATTATCACGTGGACGAATGAAAATAACCCAATTATCAGTAATTTTTAATTCTTCCGTTATTGGCAATAAAGTGCGATTATTATTCCCTTGTGGTTTATATTCTCCTTGCGGATCAAGATGAGAAGCTGCTATTTGAAGAATAGAATCAAAAGTTTTAGGATTATAAGGAGAAAAAACCGCATTTCGACCTTCTTGAGAAATTAATGAAGATTTTTTCCAAGCCGTTTCAATAACTGAAACACCAGGATTTTGAAGAAAAGTGTAAATATCTAACTCTAATTGAGGTTCTCTAAGAGGCATTAATTCCATAGCATTAGTTTTTTCGTTCATATGGATTTCTAAAGCGTGACTAATTAAAGGATAACGAATTTTGGATTTTTTACCATCTGAATTCCATAAAACCATTCCTACTCCTAAAACCAATTCGCGATGAGAATCATCTTGATTGCTTCTAAATTCTTGTTCTAATTTATATATTTTTTTATATAATTGTCTTGTTTTGTTAATTTCTTCTTCTTTTTCAGCCCAAACTTTCCAAGTATTTTGGTAATAATTGTCAAAATCAGTTTGAAGAGATTTATTTAAAGGTAAAAATTCTTTTAAAAAAACAAATTTTTTTTCATTTTCATCATTAAAATTCTCCGTTATAGGGAAACCTGATTCTTTTAGTTCTGATTTTTTGACTTTATTTTTTAAAACAGGTAAAATTCTATAATCATCAGAAATATTTAACCATAATTTTAATAAAGGGTTTTTAGTAATTTGAGGAGCAACAGGAGGAGCGAAACGTTCTATTGTTATCCAAACATCTCCTTCTTTCGCTTTAGGATTCATCATATACACCCCTGGCAAAGCTAAGAGAGTATTCTCATGATAATACCATTCATGACTTTCGACATCAATTATAATTTTATCACGTATTTTTTTAGTTTCTTTTGTAAAATCTAATAACGACAAAAGACGTTTGTATTTTATATTCATATAAAAATTTTTTTCTTTCTTTTTTCTTTGAAGTTTAAGAAGAATTGAGATGAGATGTTTAAAAACGATTTTAAATATTTAAATAAACAATAAAATATTAGAAAA
>NZ_AKIL01000004.1 GCF_000309485.1 Milkweed yellows phytoplasma str. MW1 | reverse complement strand
GGAGGCAAACAAACCATGAATAAAATAAAAACCTTAAAAAAGTTTTCTTAATCATTTCTTTATTAATCATTATTTTATTCATTAAACCTATTTTCGCCTATAACTATTTCCATAAACAAACCAAATCAACTATTAAACTAGTAAACTACCAAACCCTTCAACAAGAATGGTTAAACACCCAAACAAAAATGAAAAGATACGACATCAACGTTCTAGAGGAAAAAGATATCCATAATATCTTAGACTATTTTGATATCCAAACTTCTACCTATAATTTCAAAGAACCCTCATACAATCCTTATGGACGTAATTTCTTCTACAATAAACTCAAAAACCCTCCTTCAGGTCTCTTAGAGGTTTATTTTAAACATCGTCCTAATCCTTTTAATATCCAATACCCCGATGATGAAGATTACAAATACACCTTAGAAGATCTCCTAAAATACGAAATCGCCATCGAAGAAGCCTTTATCTTCTGGGATGCCAAACAAAAACCTCAAGAAATTCAACCTCAAATAAATTTAGTAGTTAGCAACATCTTCAATGATCAAAACAAAGAAGAAGTAATCAATCATTATTTAATGGAAAATAACATCATCGAAGAACCAAAATTGATTAAATTAGGTTGTTATAACACCACGCCTAATACTGGTTTAGTCGTTCCCTTACCCCAAGAAAATCTAAACGATATTCAAATCGACGCCATTTATTTTGATGATGGAATTCGTATCATAGAACCTCAACAAGGAAATATCCAAGATCTCTTAAAACTTTCCAATGGCGCTAAAAACATCTATCTTTTCATCTTCAACACTATAAAAAGATCAATCCGCATTAATCTCCCAGACTCTCTTAACCCCTACAAAGACATCCGAGATTGGAAAAGAGCCAACAATTTATATGCTTATGAAGGAGAATATAATAAAGAATCTAAAAGCGGCAATAATCCCATAACTATTATCGAACCCGCTTATAAAGAAATTAATATTTCATATACTATTAATTTATTAGAAAATATTTTTGAAACTGAAGATAAAATATATCGGATTACTTGTCAAGTATAGAGTAGGTGA
>NZ_AKIL01000005.1 GCF_000309485.1 Milkweed yellows phytoplasma str. MW1 | reverse complement strand
TTTTTAAAAAATAAAATAAAAATGGTGTAAAATGAAAATTATTTTCGATGGACAAAAACAAGGGAATGTTTTCGATTTTGTTGAAAAATTAGGCTTTCCTAAGGAACATGTTAAAAAATTTAATAACAAAGAAGAATTTTTTTTAGTCACTAAAACAGTTAAATTTGGAGAAATTTCTAATGAAATAGAAAAATTTTTAGAAAAAAATTCTCATTTAGCGATTGGAGTGGCCGTTTCTGGAAATAAAAACTATGGTTCTAATTTTGGAAAAGCAGGAGAATTAATTTCTAAAAAATTTAATATACCTTTAATATTAAAATTCGAAGGAAAAGGGTTTTCTGAAGATATAGATTTTTTACAAAAATGGTTAAAAAACTATAAAAAAGAAAATAAAAAAATGGATAAAAATATGTATCAAAATAAAAATGATATAAAAGAAATAAAAAAAGAATCTTTCAATTCTGATAAAAGTAAAATTCCTCAATGGAAAATTTTAAATAACGAAATCATTGATGAAGAAGGGAATATCAAAGATTTAAACAAAGATAAAGAAGCGGTAAAATATTATTTCTTAGAAGAAGTGAATCCTAAATTAAAAAGATTTTCTTCTTTAAAAGAAAAATTAACTTTTTTAACTGAAAATAATTATTATGAAAAAACTTTTTTAGATTTATATAATTACGAACAAATTAAAACTGTTTATCAAATAGCTTATGCTAAAAAATTCCGTTTTCCTTCTTTAATGGGATCTTTTAAATTTTATAATGATTATTCTTTAAAAACTCGCGATAAAAAACATTATTTAGAAACTTATGAAGACCGTTTAGCGATTAATGCTTTATACCACGCTTCAGGAGATTTTGAGTTAGCGAAAACTTTAATCAAAAATTTAATTCATCAAAACTTTACACCTGCGACACCGACTTTATTAAATACTGGTCTTAAAAAAAGAGGCGAATTTGTGTCTTGTTTTTTATTAGAAGCGGGTGATTCTTTAAATGATATTGCTCGTATTATGGAATTTTCTATGCAACTTTCTAAAATAGGCGGCGGAGTTTCTATTAATTTAACTAATTTAAGAGCAAAAGGCGAAACTATTAAAGGAGTTAATAACGCTTGCAAAGGGATTATTGGTGTTGCTAAACTTCTTGATCATGGTTTCCGTTATGCAGACCAAATGGGTCAAAGATTAGGGGCTGGAGCAGCTTATTTAAATATTTTCCATGCTGATATTGAAGATTTTTTAAATTCTAAAAAATTAAACGCTGATGAAGATGTACGTTTGAAAACTTTATCTTTAGGAGTGGTTATTCCTGATAAAATGATTGAATTAGCGAGAAATAACGAAATAATGGCTCTTTTCTACCCTCATAGTGTTTATTTAGAATATGGACTTAATTTCGCTGATATCAGCATTGAGATAGACAAATGGTACGATATTTTAGTTAAAAACCCTAATGTGAAAAAAAGATATGTTAATCCTCGTAATTTATTAGAATTAATCGCTCAACTTCAAGGTGAATCTGGTTATCCTTACATTATGTTCGCTGATAACGTAAACAATAAAAATACTTCTGCAGATAAAATTAAATTTTCTAATTTATGTACTGAAATTCTTCAACCTTCCATCACTTCTCATTACGCTCCTTATGATGAAAGAAAAGATGATCAAGTAGGGATGGATATTTCTTGTAATTTATCTTCCGGTCATATGGGAAATATGATTAAAAATAATGCTATTAAAGAAACCGTTTTTTCCGCTATGGAAATTATGAACTCCGTTTCTTTAAAAACTAATATCGGTTATGTTCCTGGGGTAGCAAAAGCAAACCGTCTTAACCGTAGTGTTGGTTTTGGTATCATGGGTCATCACGGTTATATCGCTGAACAATTGATTTCTTATGGTAGTGAAGAAGATTTAGAATTAATCGATGTTTTCTTTAACGTTGTTAATTACTATTCTTTATTACATTCTAATATGAAAGCTAAACAAACCGGAAAGAAGTTTTATCAATTTGAAAAATCAACTTATGCAGACGGAAAATATTTTGCTGATAAAAAAGCTATTTATCCTACTTTAAATAAGGTTAAAAAAATATTTGAGGGAATCTATTTGCCAACTGATAAAGACTGGTTAGAACTAAAAGAAAACGTGATTAAACATGGTTTATATAACTCACATAGATTGGCTGTAGCTCCTAATGGATCTATTGGTTATATTATGTCTGCTACCCCATCTTTAACTCCTATTAAACAATTAGTGGAAGAAAGAACTTATGGCAATTCTAAAACTTATTTTCCTGCTCCTTCTTTGGCGGAAGTGTCCTTTATGTATAAAACAGCCTATAAAATGGATAATTATAAAATAATTAATGTTATTGCTATGGCTCAAAAACATATTGATCAAGGGATTTCTTTTGAATTATGTATTACTTCCGAGATAAATACTAGAGAATTACAAAAATATTATTTATACGCTCATCATAAAGGTATCAAAACCCTTTATTATACTAGAACTCAAAAATTAAAAGTTAAAGAATGCGAATCTTGCGGAGTTTAAGTTTGAAAAAAGTTTATTCAATAAATAAAAAAATTTTTAATTTTTGAAAAATTATTTCGAAAGGCGAGTTTAAATGGAAGAAAAAGAACTACCAGAACAACAAATTTGGGATCAAATTTTAAAAGATTTGTCTCTTATTTATAGTAACGAAGTTTTTGAAGAAACTTTTTCTAATATTAAAACTCCATATAAAATAGAAGATAGAATTATTTTTATTTTAGTTGAAAATGATTTTATAAAAAATAAAATTGTTTATATTTATTTAAAAAAAATTGAAGAATTATCGGAAAAATATTCTAAACAAAAAATAACTTTTAATTTTATTACTAAGGAAGAAATTAAAAAAGAAAAAGAAGAAGAAATTCAAGAAAAAAGAATAAATTTTAATAGTTATCATTTGGGAAAATTAGAATCTGATTATAAATTTGATAATTTTATTGTTGGTCCGAGTAACATTTTTGCCTTTAAAATGGCTAAACAAATCGCTGAAGCGAAAGTCGTACAAACGAATCCTTTATATATTTTTGGTTCAGTGGGTTTGGGAAAAACTCATCTTATGCAAGCAATTGGTAATTATATTTTTGATAAACATCCTCATAAAAAGATTTTATACGTTAAAGCTGATGGCTTTATTGAAGATTTTACTAATCAATTAAGAAAAGATAAAATGGAAGATTTCAATAATAAATACCGTAATATTGATGTTCTTTTGGTAGATGATATTCAAATAATGGCTGACGCTAAAAGAACTCAAATGGAATTTTTTAAACTTTTTGATTATCTTAATTTGAATAAAAAACAAATCATTATTACCAGCGATAAACCTATTTCTGAATTGAATAAAATTATGGAAAGATTGACTAATCGTTTTAAAGCAGGATTAATAGTAGATATTAAAAAACCTGATTCTAAACATCGTTTAGAAATTTTAAAGAAAAAAATATTTGAGATTGAAGGCGACAACACCAAAATAAAAAAAGAAATTTTAGAATTTATTTCTTCGCGTTTTGGCGATAACATAAGGGAAATGGAAGGAGTTTTGTTAAGACTTTTAAATTATACTCAAATTTATGGGTTAGAAATTAATTTAAAAAATGTAACAGAAGCTCTAGACCCTTTATTAAAAAATAAAAAAAATCTTTCAAAAGAAGAGATAGATGTTAAAAAAATAAAAAATATAGTTAGTGAATTTTATAATATCAGTGTACGCGATTTAATTAGTGGTAAAAAACATAATAAATTTTCTCTACCTCGTCATATCGCTATTTATTTAATTAAAAAAATAAACAATTCTTCTTATGAAATAATCGGCCTGCACTTTAATAAAAGACATCATTCTACTATTTTAAAAGCTTACAGAAAAATAGAGAAAAAAATCAAAGAAAACGAAGAATTGAACAAAACTGTTGAACTTATTATAGAAAAAATAAATAGTTAAAATTAATTTTAAAGAAAAGAAATATAAAATATGAATTTTGAAATAAAAAAAGAAGTTTTATTGCATTTTTTACTCCAAATTCAAAAAATACTTCCTACAAAAACTTTTTTCCCAGTTTATTATAATATTAAAATAGAAATTCAAGAAGATGTTTTGTTTTTAGAAGTCATTAACATGAATATAGCAGCAAGATTAGAAATAAAAGATGAAAGTTTAAAAGTTAAAAAAACCGGTTCTTTAATTATAATTGGAAAGTATTTTATTGATATTATTAAAAAAATTTATTCACCTCTTATCAAGATTTCTTCTATGGATAATAAGTTATTAGTTATCAAAACTTTACCTTCTTCGGAATATAAATTAAAAATGATGAATTTTAACGATTTCCCTTCTATTGATTTTACTTTTAATTTTGAAAAAATTTTTCTTTTAAAAAGTTATTTTTTAAAGAAATTAATTAAAGAAGCTGTTATTGCAACTTCTAAGGACAAACAAAAAATTATTTTAACAGGAGTTAATTTAATTTATAAAAAACCTTTTTTAACCGCTTTATCTACTGATTCTTTTCGTATAAGTCAAAAAAGAATAGAATTGAATTTAGATTACCCTGATTTTAATATTGTTGTTCCTAGTAAAAGTTTAGAAGAAATGAATAAACTTTTAGAACAACAAAAAGATGAAAGTGTTAAAATAGCTATTAATGAACAAAAGCTTTTTTTATGTTCTGAATCTTTATTGTTTCAAACAATTCTTCTTCAAGGTAATTTCCCTTTGATACAACAAATTAAAGAAGAACATTTTTCTTCTTTTATTAAATTAAAAAAAGAAGATTTAACTAAAACATTAGAAAGATTATCTTTATTTTTACCTAAAGAAGAAAATATTTTCAATAATATTGTTCATTTAAATATTGATCGAAATAAAAAAATAGAAATTTTTTCCGGAAGTGAAGAAATAGGAAACGCATCAGAAGAAATTTTACTTTTAGAAGGAAAGGTTGAAGAAAATATCAAAACAGCCTTTAATGTGAAGCATTTAGAAGAAATTTTAAAAGTTTTCCCCGCTAAAGAAATAAAAATTCATTTTGATAATTCGGTCAAACCTTTTATTATTTCTAGCGAAGAAGATAAAACGCTTTTATATTTAATTTTACCATTTTTATAAAATAATTGTTTTTAATGTAAAAACAATTATTTTTTTACTTTTTGGCAATTATTTATTCAAAAAAATTAAAGAAAGAGAGGAAGAAGCAAGATGAAAAATTTAAAAAAAGAAGATTTAGAAATTTATGAATTAATAAAAAAAGAAACTCAAAGACAAGAAGAACATATAGAGTTAATTGCTTCAGAAAATTATGTTTCTGAAGCCGTTTTGGAAGCGCAAGGAAGTGTTTTAACTAATAAATATTCTGAAGGTTATCCGCAAAAAAGATATTATCATGGTTGTGATTATGTTGATGAAATTGAAAACATAGCGATTGAAAGAGTTAAAAAATTATTTAAAGTTAAATATGCTAATGTTCAACCTCATTCAGGTTCACAAGCTAATATGGCTGTTTTTCAATCTTTATTAAAACCTAATGATATTATTTTAGGAATGTCGTTAAACGCTGGCGGTCATTTAACTCATGGTTCAAAAGTTAGTTTTTCTGGTAATTTTTTAAAATCATTTAGTTATGGTGTTTCACCAGACAACGAAATAATTGATTACGAAGAAGTTAGAAGAATAGCGCATGAAACTAAACCTAAATTAATTATCGCCGGAGCTTCTGCTTATTCTAGAATTATTGATTTTCAAGAATTTAGAAAAATAGCTGATGAAGTCAATGCTTATTTGATGGTAGATATGGCTCATATTGCTGGTTTAGTGGCGGCTGACTTACATCCCTCTCCTTTTTTAGCTAATGCTGATATTGTTACTTCTACTACTCATAAAACTTTAAGAGGTCCAAGAGGAGGAATCATTTTAACCAATAATGAAGAAATAATCAAAAAAATTAATAAAGGTGTTTTCCCGGGCATTCAAGGAGGTCCTTTAATGCATGTTATCGCCGCTAAAGCAGTTGCCTTCAAAGAATCTTTAAAAGATGATTTTATTGTTTATCAACAACAAATAGTTAAAAATGCAAAAGCTTTAGCCAACACTTTAAAAGAATTAGGTTATCGTTTGGTTAGTCAAACAACTGATAATCATTTAATACTTATTGATTTGAAGCATAAAAACCCTTTTTTAAATGGCAAATTAGCAGCAGATACCCTTCATAAGGCTAATATAACTGTTAATAAAAATTCTATTCCTTTTGATAAAGAAAAAATTTCTTTAACTAGCGGAATCAGAATAGGAACGCCGGCTATGACGACAAGAGGATTAAAAGAAAAAGATTTTGTTCAAATTGCTCATTTAATTGACCGAGTTTTAAATAATTATGAAAATGAAGAAGTTTTGAAAGCAGTTAAAAAAGAAGTATTGGCGATAACAAAAAAATTCCCTTTAAAGAAAAATTAAATTTTTATTATT
>NZ_AKIL01000006.1 GCF_000309485.1 Milkweed yellows phytoplasma str. MW1 | reverse complement strand
ATAATTAACTAACTAAATTATAATATATTTTTGTTATTTTTGGGATAAATTGAATCATTTTTTTTATTAATTAAAAAAGGGCCAAAATAGTTTTTAAAAAGTTCGTTAAGTTAGACAGTTTCTAATCATTGATAAATAAAGCTCATACATTAAGATAATGGTTTATCTGTTGGACAACACTTCTAATAGAGATTCTTAAATCATGGTTTTTTATCTTTTTTTTGTTATAATGTTGATATAAAACAATTTATGTTTAAATTTCAAGTACATTAGAGGGCAAAGGGCAAAAAGAAATATGAATACAAAAGTAGTTTCTACTTCAACTAGTTGTTTGGATTATTATTCTGAAGCTGGTGAAATTGATTTAATAAGGATTAAAATCTATATCGATGGTAAAGAATATATAGACGGAGAAAATTTAAGTGCTTATGAATTTTACGAAATTTTAAATAAAAATCCGAAATTCGTGCCTAAAACATCTCAAATTTCAGTAGGCGAATTGGTAAATTATTTTAAAAAATTAGCTCAAAAAGGTTATAAAAGGGTTTTAGTGACTACTATTTCTGCCCAATTAAGTGGTACTTATAATGGTGTCGTTCAAGCGCAAAAAATAGTGAAAGACGAAATTGAAGTGATTCCTTATAACACTAATACAGTTGGTTTTTCGGAAGGTTATTTCGCTCTGGAAGGACTACGTTTATTTAAACAAGGAGCTACTGTTCCGGAAGTTATTCAACATTTAGATAAAATAAAAGCCAATAATACGATTTTTTTTGTTGTTAATACTTTAACTCAATTAATCCAAAACGGTCGTTTAACTAAAACAAAAGGTTTTTTAGGAAGATTTTTTAGGGTTAAACCTATTTTACAACTAAATGACAAAGGTCAAATAGTGATGATACAAAAAACTTTTTCTACCGAAAAAGCTTTTGATTATATTATTGACCAAATTAAAGATTATACTAGAGATAAAAAATATCTTCTGCATTTGTCATTTACTGGAAACCCTGAATTAAGAAAAGATTTTAAAGTCGCTTTAGAAAAAGAACTAAATTTAACTGATATTTTAGAAATGCCTTCATCTCCTTCTTTAGGCGCTCATGTTGGCAATAATGTTGTTGGAGTAGGGATTATTTTAAAAGATGTATAAAATTCAAAAAAATAATCTAAAAGAGACTTTTATGAAAGTTAATCATAAACAAATAGATAAAATAAAGACAGCTCAAAAAGTTTTAAAAATTTTAAAAAAAAACCATTTTGAAGCTTTTATCGTTGGTGGAGCAATAAGAGATTTATTGTTAAATGTGTCTTTTTCTGATGTAGACATTACTACTAACGCCCATCCTTCTGTGGTGCAAAAATTATTTCCTTCTGTTCCTACTGGTCTGAAATATGGTTCTTTAAAAATTTTTTGGGAAGGGCATTCTTTTGAAATCACTACTTATCGCAAAGAAGGGAAATACCTCTCACATCGTTATCCTTCAGAAATAACTTTTATCTCTGATATTAAAATAGATCTTATGAGACGCGATTTCACTATAAATAGCTTACTATTAAATGAAGATGATGAAATAATCGATTATGTTAACGGAAAGCAAGATTTAGCCAAAAAACTGATTAGAACAGTAGGTGATCCGTATCAAAAATTAACAGAAGACGCTTTAAGGATGATGAGGATTTTTTATCTACAAGCTAAATTGAATTTTGATTTGGAAGTTGAAACGCAAAAAGTTTTAAAAGAAAATATTGTTTTATTGGCAAAAATAAAACCGCAAACTTTATTAAAAGAATGGAAAAAAATTTTAAAACAGAAAAATCTTGCCAAAGCGTTTCATTCTTTACGAGAACATAACGCTCTTGAAGTGCTAACTAGTTTTAAAAAAATTGTTATTTTCACCTTAGAACATAAAATAAACCATTTTACTTACGAATTATTTTTTAGTTTAGCTTTTCTTTTGGAACCAAAAATTATCAATGATTATCCTTTTAAATCAGAAGAAAAAACCTTATTTCAACAAATAGCTTTTTGGTATCAAAAACAACATTATCTCTTATCAGAATACAACACTCAACAACATTCTTCTTTAAATAAACAAATAAAAAAACAATTAAATTTAAATAAATAGTGAAGACAAAAAGTATGGAAAAATTAACTTATAAAGGTTTTTTTATAAATGAATTAAAAAGAGGAAAAAAGATGTATAAAAATCAAAGTAATATTTTAAAAGAACAAAAAATTGGTAAAAAATATCAATTAATAGGGAAGGTAACTGGCATCAACCAAGGAGAAGACTTCTATAATACGACTATTTCTTTACCTGAAGAAAAATGCGTTAACATTAAATTAGAACCTCAATATACTCCTCCCATTAAAGATAAGATTTATCTTTTTACGGTTATTTGTGTTGAAAAAAAAGAAAATACGGTCTTTATTTGTCAAGATTACACTTTAATAGAGAATGTATTAGATTATCAACAAACTTATGAACTTTATTCGCATTTTTTTAATTGTTCTCCTATTTCATTCGCTTTAGTGGATGAAATAATTCAAACTTATTTAGATAAAATTCAAAATAAAATATTAAAAGAAATCACGACTAATTTATATTTGAAAAATAAAACTTCTTTTTTGATTTGGCCGGCAGCTTTAAAAACGCATCATAATTATTACGGCGGATTAGGTTATCACACGACTAATATGTTAAAATCAGCTGAATCTTTCGTACGAATTCATTCTTTTTTAAACGTTGATTTATTGTATGCTGGAATTATTTTACATGATATGGCTAAAATAGAAGAATTCGATTTTTCCCAAAAAAAATATTTAAAAGAAGGTTCTTTATTAGGTCATTTAGTGTTAGGTTCTAACAACATTCATGAAGAAGCGCTGAATTTAGGTTATCAAGATAAAGAAGAAGTAACATTATTAAAACACTTATTAATTTCTCATCACGGACTTTTAGAATATGGAGCATCTAAAAGACCTCAAACTAGCGAAGCGCTTTTATTATGGCATTTAGACGATATAGACGCTAAATTAACCACTTTGGGAGAACTTTTAGAAAAAACTCCATTGGGAGAATTTTCAGAACCCTTATCAGCTGTAGGTAAAAGAAATTTTTATAAACCTTTATTTGACGCAAAAGACAAGAATAAAGAATAAGAAAGATCTTCCAAGATTTCTTTTTTTTACAATTAAGGACGTGTTTTATTTCAAACAAGGAGCTTTATTTTTGTCAAAAAAGATTTCTTTTGTGTTAAAATAAATTGATTAGGAAAAAAATAAAAGTCAACTAGTAAACTTTTAACCTTTCCATTTTACAAAATTAAAAAAGAACTAGTTCAATTTATTTTAAAAAGAAAAGGATTTAAAAATGTTTGAGTTAATCAAAATTAATAAGGATTTTGTTACTAAAACCGGCGTACCTACAATAGGTTTAAATAATGTCTCTTTAAGATTGCCTAATAAAGGTTTAATCTTTATTTTAGGAAAATCAGGATCAGGGAAATCGACTCTTTTAAACTTGTTGGGAGGAATTGATAAGTGCGATAGTGGAGATATATTAATTAATAAGTTTTCTATAAAAGAATTAAAACAAAATGATTTAGACAACTATCGAAACGGCGTTTTAGGCTTTATTTTCCAAGAATTTAATTTAATAGAAAGTATGAATGTTTATGAAAATATCGCTTTAGCAAATGAGCTTCAGGGTCAAAAACCGGACAATAAACTAATTTATAACTTATTAAAAGAAATGGAACTTTTAGGTTATGAAGAAAGAAAAATTAGCGAATTATCAGGTGGACAAAAACAAAGAATAGCCATCGCTCGGGCTTTGGTTAAAAATCCGGAGATTATTTTAGCGGATGAACCAACGGGGAACCTGGATTCGAAAACTGGCGAACAAATTTTTAATATTTTAAAAAAATTATCACAAGATAAATTAGTTCTTATAATTTCTCACGATGTTGAAAGTGCTTTTAAATATGGAGATCGTGTGATCGAATTAAAAGATGGTCAAATTATAGAAGATTTAACTAAAGACCGAAACTTAGTTAAAACTAAACAACCTAAGTTCACTAAAGGACAAGTTTTAAACGAAGACATGATTCAACAAATTCAAGATCAAGCTAAAAACGCTCATAAAGAAGGATTTGCGCCAACACAAGAAGTTCTTCTAGAAGAACAACCAGTAATGTTTAAAAATGTTTCTAGTCAACTTCCTTGGAAAAAAGCTTTTAAAATGGGGGCTTCTGCTTTCAAAACTAAAAAAGTTTTATTAGTGTTTTCGGCGCTCATTGTTGCTTGGACGGCGAATATTTTTGCAACCATTGTACAAACTTTTCTTTTTTTTAAAGAAACATTACAGAAACATGCCTTAAATAAAATTCCAGGTTATGAAAATGCGAGCCCTGAAATGAAAAAACAAATTGAAGACGGTGTAAATTGGCGGATTGAACAAGAATATAATGCTACAAAAGAACAGTTTGATCATTTTCGCCATAGTTGTATTATTGTTTTAATAGTTATGAGTTTTATTGCCTTTATGTTGATATACATGTATTTCAACACCAGCATTAAATTGAAAAAGAAAGAAATTGGTTCTTTAAGGGCTTTAGGAGCGCGAGGTTCAACAGTTTCTAAAATATTCTTATCTGAAGGATTTATTTACGCAACAACCATTAATATATTAATTTTAGTTTTCTATTTGTTAATAGAAGCAAGGTTTAAAGGTTTTTTAATAATGGCAACGCTTAGATTTTGGTGGATTTTAGGAGCGGAATATTTATTTGTTTACGTTTTAACATTCCTTTCTATTGCTCTTCCAATTTACACATTATCGCGCAAAAAGCCAATTGATGTTATCGCAAATAAATAATTACAACAAATTTTTATTTAGACCTTATTTTTAAAAAGGTCTTTTTTAATGTTTTTTATATCTAGACAATATGCTTCTTTGAGGAGTAAATATTTTTTTTAAAAGAGACAATATATTATAATAATGATGAATATCATTTTATGATATCGATTAGAAAATAATTTTGAATATAATTTAGAAAGGTTATGCACAAATGTCAGACAACACTACTCCAAAAATAGATTTTCAACAGTTAATTAATCAACAAGAATTCGTTTTAGTATATTTTTACGCTTCTTGGTGTTATCCTTGTCAAAAATTAACGCCTGTTTTAGATGAATGTTTTGCCAAAAATAAAAATATTTCTTTAGTTAAAATTGATATTGATCAACATCCAGAAATAACGAAAGAAAATAAAGTAAACACCTTCCCTACTTTAGTTTTTTATAAAAACAGGAAAGAAATCAAAAGAAGAATAGGCTATTGTTCTTCAGAAGAATTAAAATCTTTTTTAGAAAATAATGCATAATTGTTTTTGATCAAAAAGAAAGCAGTGTTTAATAATGAAATATGGATGGATTTTTTTTAATAAATAAAGAACCTAATATGACATCACATGATGTCGTTTATAAAATTAAAAAAAAATTTAATTTTGCTAAAACAGGTCATACAGGGATTTTAGATCCTATGGCGAAAGGACTTTTAATCGTTTTAATCAATCGAGCAACTAAATTAGCTTTTTTGTTTGAAAATTTAAATAAAGGTTATCAGGGGAGTATGGTTTTTAACAAACAATACGACACTTTAGATATAACTGGTACTTTAACCGCTCAAAAAGAAATGCCTTTGACTAATGAAATGGTACAAGAAAGTTTTCTTTTTTTCGATCAAAAACAATATCTACAAAAACCTCCTCTTTATTCCGCTATTAAAGTTAAAGGGGGAAAATTATATGATTTAGCCAGGAAAAAAATCGAGATAGATGTTGCTCCTAGAAAAGTTAAAATATATCATTTAGAGATGGTTTCAGCGTTAAAAAACGATCAAATAGAATTCGTGACTAATGTTTCTAAAGGAACCTATATTAGAAGCTTAGCGAGAGATATTGGGGAAAAAATGAATACTTACGGTTCTTTACAATCTTTAACAAGAACCCAAATTGGTTCTTATTATCGGAAACACGCTAAAACAATTGATGAGGTTAGTTTAGACGATTTAAACGATGTTAAAATCTTATTTCAAAATCATAAACAAATCGTTTTAAACGATTATTTAGTTAGATTGGTGCAAAACGGTGTTTATTTAGACGAAAGACAGATTATAACTGATGAACATTTCGTGGTTTTAGATCAAAAAGCAAATTGGATCGCTTATTATGAACCAATTGAAAAAAATAAATACCGTCCTAGATATTTTTTCTAATAAGCAAAAGCTTTTTTTGCTTCATAACCAAAAGACTTTATAAATTAAAGTCTTTTTTTATTGTTATTATTAAAAACAAATATTTTTTTCTTCCTTAGAACCAATATACCTTAAAAAGATCGTTTTCCGGTTTTAATTTCCGGTTTTAAACAAAGATAAAATAAATTTTACCATCAGAAGAAATTTAACCAAATTTCATTAATAATGAAAAAATATAAAAATAATCATAAATTAATGATAAAATTTAATAGTAAACAAGATAAATTTTTGTGCAACTTTATATAAAAAAGGAGAATCAATTTTATTAAGTATTTTTATTTTTAAAAGATAATGATATTTAAGATTGAATAAGAATTATGAAAGGTTTATTAGTTTTATATAATGGTTTTGAAGATTGTGAAGCTTTAGTAACGAGGGCTTTGCTGAAAAAAACAAATTTAGACGTTACTACTTTGACATTAAACGAATCTTTAAATGTTTTTTCATCGCAAAAACTTCAAGTTAAAGCAGATATGTATATTGATCAAGTGAATTATGATAATTATGATTTTTTAATTCTTCCAGGAGGCCCATATGTAAAACAATTATTAGAAGAAAACGGTCGTGACTTACAAATTATTTTAGATATTATTAAACATTTTGCCGATAGAAACAAAATTATTGGATCTATTTGTGCAGCGCCATCTTTCTTAGGGAAACTTAATTTATTAGAAAATCATCAATTTACTTGTTATCCTGGTTATGAGAAATATATTACTGGCAATTATACAAGTGAAATTCCAACAGTTGTGAGCGATAATTTTGTCACTTCTCAATCTCCAGCAACAGTTTTTGATTTTGTCTCTCATTTGATAGATAAATTAATCGTTTAATAATAGTTATAAATAACGATTATTAAAAATATTTTTAGTCTTAATTAGAAACAACTAAAAAAGTTGAAATATTTTAGTCATTAAATATAAAAAATAATGATAAAAAAATTTAAGAAAGAAGAATAGAAAATATTAATGCAAACACAAAATTCTGAAAAAAATATTTCGTCTCCAAGTTCTAAAAAACCAATAACTATTTTAGGTTTCCCTATTTATTTAATTTTAATCATTTTAGCTATTTCCATAGCTTATTTAGGTTTTTCTTTTAGCGTGGAAAAGGTTGACACAGTTGACAAAGGCGTAATAAAATGGCACAATTTAATTGGTGTTTTATTGGTTGCTATGGTTGTAGCTGAATTGTTTAAAGTAATAGGTAAAAAAACTCCTATTTTAAAAGATATTGGCGGTGGAGCTATTTTAAGCTTATTAGTGCCTGCTTTTATTTTCAATTATAATTGCACATTTTTAAACGATAAATTCCGATTCAATTTGTTTCAACAAGCT
Organism: Milkweed yellows phytoplasma str. MW1; assembly: GCF_000309485.1. Taxonomy (GTDB): domain Bacteria; phylum Bacillota_I; class Bacilli_A; order Acholeplasmatales; family Acholeplasmataceae; genus Phytoplasma. The sequence goes on along the minus strand of NZ_AKIL01000006.1, from coordinate 6,291 downwards.
TTTAGAGATAATATAAAAATCTTTAACGGTACTATCGGTTTTTCTGAAATGTTTGTTGCTTCTTTAGTGGTTGGGAGCCTTTTAGGAATTGACAAAGAAATGTTGAAAAGAAATGGTCTTAAATTTTTATCTTTAGTAGTTATTTCTTTAATTGTTTCAGCTACATTTGTCGGTATAGCCGGTTGGTTTTTAAACCCTATAGGTGGTATTGATGGTCTTGGTGGTAGTGGGCAAGACAAAAACGGTGCTTTAAATGCTTTATTTTATATTTTCGTCCCTATTGCAAGCGGAGGTCTGACTTGCGGCATCATTCCTCTATCCACTATTTTTTCCCAAAGACAAGGAAAAGAGAGTGTAGGCGGTGTCGATGGAACGACTGTTCAAGCATTGTTTACGGCGCACATAATAACTGCTTTATTGGTTGGCGGTATAGTAAGTGTTATTTTTAGTGGATTAATTAAAAAAATATTTGGTAAAAGTAAATTCAACAGCCCAACTGGTTCGTTAGAAAAAGAAGTTTTGCCTGCTGTTGTTTCTAATGCAAAAGCAAATCCGGCAGAAGTTAAAAAAGAAGAAAACAAAATTACTTTTGAACAAATCAAAACTGGTTTTGTAGCTATTTTCGCTTTATACGCTTTAAGTGTTTTAATCCGTTCTTTGCTTGTATGTTTAATGCCAAGTGTTGAAAATTTCATTCCACCAACTATTATTTTCTTAGTGGTTTTAGTTTTAGTTTTCAAAGCGTTTGACATTATTTCTGATTGTTTCGTTAAAAGCATCGAACAAGCGTCTAAATTAGTGACTAATAACTTATCTTCCTCTATTTTGGTCGTTATCGGGGTAACGATAGATATTAACGCATTGATAAAAAACGTAAGTAATATTAACTTTTTCATTGTTTCTGTTTTAGCTGTATTAACAACCGCATTAACGTCTGCTATTGTCGGAAACAAAATGGGTTATTATCCGGTACAAGCTTCTATTGCTGGCGGTCTTTGTGCTAACAGTATTGGCGGGGTAGGTAATTTAGCTATTTTAGAAGCATCAGATTCCTTCGAATTGATGCCTTATGCGCAAATTTCTACTCGTATTGGTGGAGATTTAGTGGTTGTTATCGCTAGCATCTTTTATCCTGTTTTTTATACAATATCTATTTTATAGTCGATTAATTTTTAAAAATCCCAAAACTAAACTGTTTTATTTGTCACAACAGTTTAGTTTTTTTCTTTTTTTTAACGATAATCGCTCTAAGGCGAAAGATAAACTATAATCATTGATTCTAAAAGACATTTAATGGGATAAAAAATAAATTTAACAATTATCCATCTATTTTATTTTTAGTTTTTCGCTGCGCAACATAAATGTTTTTATTGTTCCAAAGCAATTCAATAATAGATATTTTAAGGAAATAAAAGATTAATTTTGTTTCAAAAATACATTTTTAATATTTTTTATATGTTAAAATAAAAAAGGTTGCTTAATTTAATTATAATTTGAATACAATTAAAAAAGTTTTTGACGAAAATATTTCCAACTAATATGTTAGAAAAAAATATAAAAAGGAGAAAAATATATTATGAAAATCATGTCTGTTAATGCAGGTAGTTCTTCTTTAAAATTTCAATTATTAAATATGAAAAATGAAGAAGTTCTTTGTGACGGTTTATTTGAAAGAATAGGCAATATGAATACTATTTTTAAAATTAAAACTCCAGGACACAAGCAAGAACAAATTGTTACTATTTCGGACCACAAACAAGCGGTAGAAATGTTGTTAGATTATTTAATTGAAAAAAACTTTATCAAAACGCTAGATGAAATTGATGGAGTAGGCCACAGAATTGTTCAAGGTGGAGAATATTTTAAAAATTCTGTTGTTTTAACAGAGGAAAACATTAAACAAGTTGAAAGTTTAAACAATTTAGCTCCTCTTCATAATCCTGCTAACCTTTTAAGCATTAAAGTCTTTAAAAAAGTTTTGCCACAAACTTTACAAGTAGGCGTGTTTGACACTAATTTCCATCAAACTATGCAAGAACAAAATTTTTTATATGCAACGCCTTATGAATGGTATCAAAAATATAAAATTAGAAAATACGGTTTTCACGGCATCTCTTATCAATATATCTCCCAAAAAGCACAAGAAATTTTCCAAAAACCTAACTTAAAATTAATCGTTTGTCATGCTGGTAACGGCGTTTCTTTAACTGCTATTGAAAATGGCAAATCCGTCGATACTTCCATGGGTTTCACTCCTTTAGAAGGTGTGCCGATGGGAACACGTAGCGGCAATGTAGATCCTAATATTGTCACTTTTATCGCTGATAAAGAAAATAAAACAGCTAAAGAAGTGATTAATGAATTAAATAAAAAATCCGGTTTATTAGGCGTTTCAGGAATTTCTAATGACGGACGCGATTTAGAAAACATGATTCAAAAAAATAATAAAAGAGCTTTATTAGCTTTTGAGATTCAAATCAAAAGAGTTGTTGATTATATCGCTAGTTATTATGTTTTACTGAAAGGCGCTGATGCTTTAATTTTTACAGCTGGAATAGGGGAAAATTCTTCTTTCTTCCGCAGAGAAGTTGTTCAACGTTTAGAAGTTTTAAATATTTATTTAGACCAAGATTTAAACGATCAACATCTGCCAGGAGAAAGAGTCATTTCTATGCCTGAATCTTCAGTTAAAGTAATGGTTATCCCTACTAACGAAGAAATAGCTATAGCTCGAGATGTTGTAGCTTTAAAACAAAAAAACTAATCTTTTTTAAAACCTTTTTACCGCTTTTACTTTGCTTAAATGTTGAAGTGGTAAAAATTATCGGAGGGGTACTCAAGTGGTTTAAGAGGCTCGCTTGGAAAGCGCGTAGATCTGAAAAGATGCGAGGGTTCGAATCCCTTCTCCTCCGCCAAATTAATAAATATTTTTTTAATGTTAAAAAATATCTCTTGATTATTTTTTAATTTTTTTTATCACTTTATAACACAAAAACTTTTAAATAAAAGGTTTAATCAGATTAAATCTTTTCTTTAAAAGATTACAAAAATAATACATTTCCAAAAATTTAATTTTTTTAATATTAAAAAAATACTTCTCAAAATAAAAAAGGTAATTTTATTCATATGAAACAATATTTAGAATTATGCAATTTTATCTTAGAAAAAGGAGAAGTGCGCGAAAATCGCACTAAATTCGTTACTCAAAGTATTTTTGGTTATCAAATGCGTTTTAAATTAGAGGAAGGTTTTCCTTTGGTTACCACTAAAAAAGTTCATTTCAGTTCTATTATTCATGAATTATTATGGTTTATCAAAGGAGATACTAACATCCGTTACTTAGCGCTGAATAATGTTAATATTTGGAATGAATGGCCTTATCAAAAATTTTGTCAATCTCCAGATTTTCAAGGCGAAAGTCAGAAAGAATTTATTGATAAAATTAAAAAAGATGTTCAATTTGCAAAAAAACATGGGGATTTAGGGCCTGTTTATGGAAAACAATGGCGTGATTTTGCTGGAGTAGATCAATTGCAAAAAACCATTCAAGAAATCAAAAAAAACCCGAATTCACGTCGTTTAATTGTTTCAGCTTGGAATCCGCCTTTGGTAGATGAAATGGTTTTGCCTCCTTGTCACGTCTTAATGCAGTTTTATGTCAATAAAGGCAAAATTTCTTTACAATTGTTTCAACGTAGTGGCGATGTTTTTTTAGGCATCCCTTTTAATATCGCTTCATATTCTTTGTTATTAATGATGGTGGCGCAAGTAACCGGTTTAGAAGCTGATGAATTTATTCATACTTTAGGTGACGCACATATTTACCACAACCATTTGGAACAAATCAATATTCAAAGAAAGCGTATACCAAAAAAACTACCTCAAATGCTTTTAAACCTGCAAATAAAACACATTGAAGATTTCTGCTTTGAAGATTTTAAATTAGAAAATTATCATTATCATCCATCTTTAAAAGGAGAAGTAGCAGTATGATTAGTTTGATTACCGCCTTGGATTCTAATTTTTTAATTGGAAATAAAAATAATTTACCTTGGCATTATCCTAAAGATCTGGTTTTTTTTAAAAAAAAAACTTTCCAAAAAAATGTTTTAATGGGGTGGAATACATATCTTTCTTTAAAACAATATTACCGCAATAAACCTTTACCTTTTGATACTGCTTATATCGCTAGCAATTCTCAACAAGGCAATTTATCAGACGGAATTATTGTTAACGATTTAATCGCTTTTTTAAAAAAGTATCAAAATTCGGAAGAAAATATTTTTATTATAGGTGGAAGCCAAATTTATACTCAATCCTTGCCTTATGCTGATGTTTTATATATCACTCATATCTTAAAAAGGTATCAAGGGGATTCTTTTTTTCCTTACGTAGACTTGACCCAATACCAACTCATAGAAAAAGATATCCAAGAAGAATTGATTTTTGCTACTTATCAAAAAGGAGGCAAAGTTAAATAATGTTTACTTTATTTTTCATCACATCTTTTTTAACTTTTTATATTTCCTTTATTGTGTATTGTAAATGTGGTATAGAAGGTTATTTTTTAAGTTTTTTCGCTAGTTTAGCCTTATCTTGGATTATGGTTTTATTGATGCTTTTTATCATGATGTTTATCAACAGAAGGTTAAAAATTAACAACTCTTTTCAACAGAAAGTTGTCGCTAACATCTCTAAATTAATTCTTAGATTTTTCCGCATTAAAGTAACAGTTTATAACCAAGAATTAATACCTTATAAAGGGAATTTAGTAATTTATTCTAATCATAAAACTAATTTTGATCCTTTTATCATCGCTTGTGCGGTTGATAGAACTATGTCTTTCTCGCCTAAAGATGATTTGTATAAAGGTCGTTGGGGCTGGTTTTTAAGTTATTATTTTAATTCTATTCATTGTTTAAAAATAGTCAGAGACAATCCTCGCGCAACAGCGCAAAACTTAAACCAAGCGATTGAAAATGTGAAACAAGAACTGGCTATGCTTATTTTTCCTGAAGGCGGTATTGTTAACAAAAAAAACGATAAAATCATCAACACTTTAGATGGAGCTTATAAAATAGCTGTTAAAGGCGAAGCAAACATTCTTCCTATCACTCTCAAAGGGGCTTATAAAATGAGAAAGAGATTTTGGTTCAAAAGAAAAAAAGTCGATGTAATTATTCACCCTCATATTAAATATGAAGATTATAAAGGCAAAAATACAAAACAAATAGGTCAAGAAGTAGCTGATATTATTAATTCAGCTTTATAAAAAACAAAACAGAAAGTATGCATGCAAGCCTGATGTTTAACAAATTATTTTTTCAACGAATAACCAAAATATTTCTTTTGGGTATGTTTTTCTTTTTCATGATTACTTATTTTCCTTTCCCATCCAAAAATAGTAAAAATGTTTCTAAAAATCTGTCTTCTGTAAAAAAGGTTCGTCATTATCAAGAAGAAGAGGGAGATTTTTTTCCAGATGAAAAAAGAAAAAAAAATAATATTAAAACAGAAATCGTCAACGGTGAAACATATTTGACTTTTGCTCAATATAACCAAAAAGGCGTCTTATTGCAAGAAAGTAAATTTCATCAAAACGGTACTTTTTCTCTTTCTTATAAAAATTTTTACCCTAACGGACAATTAAAAACTGTGAGAGAAAATTATCAAAATAGCGATCAGATACATTTTATCCGACAATACAATAAAAAAGGTGTTTTATACGAGGGGGAAACTTTTTCTCTGCAAGGCAAAACCATTGGTAAAATAATTAATTTTCCGGACGAAGGTTTAATTCAAGAAAAGATTTATCACCCGGACAACGAACAACTTTCTCAAGTGTTAGAATACACTTCAGAAGGACAATTGATGCGTTCTTGGAAATATTTTTTCGATTCTCAAAGTTTAAAGAATAATCTTCAAAGATTTATAGAATACGATGCTGATGGAAAAATTCTAAAAATCACTGATTTTTATCAACATTTTAAACAAAAAGTGATTTATGACAGACAGAAGTCCGAAAGAAAAAACAATTTATTATGTTGTTTAAATTTTTTAAGAAAAAAAACTAATCATTTTTATGATAGTAAAATTCATTAACATGAAAAAAGATTATTTTAGTTGAAAAAGAAGATTATTTCTAGATTATTTCCTTTTTTCTTCTTTAAAAAGTGAAAAAAATATCACGTCATTAACCTATTTTTGTCGTAAAAAAAGAGAGGAAAAGTAAATAAATTTTATTTTCTTTATTTATTTTATAATTAATGTATAATTAAATTGAAATATGTA
>NZ_AKIL01000007.1 GCF_000309485.1 Milkweed yellows phytoplasma str. MW1 | reverse complement strand
ACCTACTGATTACAAGTCAGTTGCTCTACCTATTGAGCTATTTTGGCTTTAAAATTGTGATTGTAAAAATTGGTAGAGGATGAGGGACTTGAACCCCCGACATTCTGCTTGTAAGGCAGACGCTCTCCCAACTGAGCTAATCCTCTTTTTAAAAGTAATTTTTCAAGTAATCCTTGGCAAAAACCTATCTTCACTTTCCATACGAAAAACTATTGTCGGGGTTTAAGGGCTTAACTGCTGTGTTCGGAATGGGAACAGGTGTTTCCCCTTGACTAAATCACCAAGGATCTTTCAAAACTAGATAACCATAGTTATTTCAAAAAAATCAAAGTCAATGGATCTATTAGTACTAGTCAGCTGAAAATATCACTATTCTTACACCTCTAGCCTATCAACCTGGTAGTCTTCCAGGGATCTCATAGGGAAATCTCATCTTAAGGGAGGCTTCACACTTAGATGCTTTCAGTGTTTATCCTTTCTATACATAGCTACTCAGCTGTGGCTCTGGCGAACCAACTGAAACACCAGCGGTATATCCATCCCGGTCTTCTCATACTAGGGACAGCTCCTTGCAAATTTCCAACGCCCACGACGGATAGAGACCGAACTGTCTCACGACGTTCTGAACCCAGCTCGCGTTCCGCTTTAATGGGCGAACAGCCCAACCCTTGGAACCTTCTCCAGCTCCAGGATGCGATGAGCCGACATCGAGGTGCCAAACCGCTTCGTCGCTGTGAACGCTCGGAAGCGATAAGCCTGTTATCCCCAGGGTAGCTTTTATCCGTTGAGTCACGGCCCTTCCATACGGTACCGTAAGATCACTAAGTCCAACTTTCGTTCCTGCTCGACTTGTAGGTCTCGCAGTTAAGCACCCTTTTACCTTTACGCTCTTAAAATGATTTCCGACCATTTTGAGGGTACCTTTGAACGCCTCCGTTACTCTTTAGGAGGCGACCGCCCCAGTCAAACTGCCCACCAAACACTGTCCCTCATAATACACTTATGCAGGTTAGAAGCTAAAAATAACAAGGGTGGTATTCCAACGATGACTCCATTAGAACTAGCGTCCTAATTTCACAGTCTCCCACCTATCCTCTACATGCAATTTTCAATTTCAATATTAAGCTACAGTAAAGCTCCATGGGGTCTTTTCGTCCTGTCGCGGGTAACCGGCATTTTCACCGGTAATTTGATTTCACCGAGACTCTTGTTGAGACAGCGCCCAAATCGTTATGCCTTTCGTGCGGGTCGGAACTTACCCGACAAGGAATTTCGCTACCTTAGGACCGTTATAGTTACGGCCGCCGTTCACTGGGACTTCAATTCAATGCTTCAAGTTACCTTTGACATCTCCTCTTAATCTTCCAGCACCGGGCAGGCATCAGCCCCTATACATCACCTCACGGTTTAGCAGGGACCTATGTTTTTGATAAACAGTCGCTTGGGCCTATTCTCTGCGGCTTTTACTTTTTATCATAAAAGCTCTCCTTATCCCGAAGTTACGGAGTCATTTTGCCGAGTTCCTTAACAAGAGTTTTCTCGCGCGTCTTAGTATACTCTACCTTCCCACCTGTGTCGGTTTACGGTACAGGTAAAAAAACAATTAGCCCTAGAAGTTTTTCTTGAAAATATGACTTCAGTCACGTTACCTTCAAACCTTATTTTTTAGAATAAGAAGACGGATTTGCCTATCTTCTCAAACTCGGTTCTTCTACCCTAATCCAATAAAGGGTGTGCTTAGCCTGTTTTGTAGCTCCATCAGTTGTTTTCTTAGTGCAGGAATTTTAGCCTGCTTGCCATCGACTACGCATTTCTGCCTCGCCTTAGGACCTGACTAACCCAGGGCGGACGAACCTGCCCCTGGAAACCTTGGGTTTTTGACGGATAGGATTCTCACCTATCTTTTCGTTACTTACACCGGCATTCTCACTTCTGACCTCTCCACCACTGCTTCCGCTATGGCTTCATCGATGTCAGAACGCTTCCCCTACCATATTAAAAATAATAAATTATTTTTATATCCGTAGCTTCGGTATAATGTTTTAGCCCCGTTAAATTTTCGGTGCAGAGTCATTAGATTAGTGAGCTATTACGCACTCTTTAAAAGATGGCTGCTTCTAAGCCAACTTCCTAATTGTTTAAACGTCTCTACTTCCTTTTCCACTTAACATTAATTTAGGGACCTTAGCTGACGGTCTGGGCTCTTTCCCTTTTGACCATGGACCTTATCACCCACAGTCTGACTGCTAATTGTTTTTAATGACATTCGGAGTTTAATTGATATCGGTACCCCGAGGTGGAGCCCTCAATCATTTAGTGCTCTACCTTCATTAAAATTTCTTAATTAACGCTAGCCCTAAAGCTATTTCGGGGAGAACCAGCTATCTCTGAGTTCGATTGGAATTTCACCTCTAGCCACAAATCATCCAAACACTTTTCAACGTGTCCTGGTTCGGTCCTCCATTTGGTTGTCCCCAAACTTCAACCTGTTCATGGCTAGCTCACTTCAGTTTCGGGTCTATGACATAAAACTAAACGCCCTATTAAGACTCGCTTTCGCTACGGCTTCGTTCCTTCAAACTTAACCTTGCTATATATCATAACTCGCCGGTTCATTCTGCAAAAGGCAAGCTATCACTCATTAACGAGCTCTAACTAATTGTAAGCACATAGTTTCAGGATCTATTTCACTCCCCTTCCGGGGTTCTTTTCACCTTTCCCTCACGGTACTAGTTCACTATCGGTCACCAAGTAGTATTTAGCCTTAGGAGATGGTCCTCCCTATGTTCCAACAAGATTTCTCGTGTCTCGCCGTACTTTTCGATACCCTAGATTTTAACTTGCCCTTACAGGACTATCACCTTCTTTGGTGTTTTTTCCCAAAAACTTCAAGTTGGTTAAAATTTTGTAACTAGTGGCGGTATCAGGCTCCTCCGGATTCGCTCGTCACTACTACCAGAATCGTTATTACTTTCTTTTCCTGCAGTTACTTAGATATTTCAGTTCACTGCGTATCCCTTTTTGATTCGAAAATCAAAAAACTATAATGTTATTATAGTAGGTTTCCCCATTCGGAAATCCACGGATCTTCATTTATTTACAACTCCCCGTGGCGTATCGCCGTTAATTGCGTCCTTCATCGGCTCTTGGTGCCAAGGCATCCACTATGCGCTCTTAATTCCTTCAATTTTTTTGATTTTACTATGTTTATCTACTTTTCAAAGAACTTTTTTTAAGACAGCGCTTATAACTTTTAAAATAAACTGGTGGGCCTAAATGGACTTGAACCACCGACCTCACGCTTATCAGGCGTGTGCTCTAACCAGCTGAGCTATAGGCCCTTAATGCCTTAAAAAAGAAAAACTTATTAATTTTCTAAGTCTTTCAAAACTGAAGATGATAATTTTATTGTTTCCTTAGAAAGGAGGTGATCCATCCCCACCTTCCGGTAGGGATACCTTGTTACGACTTAACCCCAATTATCGACCCTACCTTAGACGGATCCTTCTTCTTGCGAAGTTAGGCGACCGCTTTGGGGTATTGCCAACTTTCGTGGTTTGACGGGCGGTGTGTACAAACCCCGAGAACGTATTCACCGTGACATGCTGATTCACGATTACTAGCGATTCCAACTTCATGAAGTCGAGTTGCAGACTTCAATCCGAACTGAGATTGATTTTGTGAGATTGGCTAAGAACTCGCGTTTCAGCTACTCTTTGTATCAACCATTGTATCACGTTTGTAGCCCAGATCATAAGGGGCATGATGATTTGACGTAATCCCCACCTTCCTCCAATTTTTCATTGGCAGTCTCGTTAAAGTCCCCATCATTACATGCTGGCAATTAACGACAAGGGTTGCGCTCGTTTTAGGACTTAACCTAACATCTCACGACACGAGCTGACGACAACCATGCACCACCTGTTTTCCTGATAACCTCCATTATATTTCTATAACTTCGCAAGAAAATGTCAAGACCTGGTAAGGTTTTTCGTGTATCTTCGAATTAAACAACATGATCCACCGCTTGTGCGGAGTCCCGTCAATTCCTTTAAGTTTCATACTTGCGTACGTACTACTCAGGCGGAGTACTTAATGTGTTAACTTCAGTACCGGTTTTACCCGACACTTAGTACTCATCGTTTACGGCGTGGACTACCAGGGTATCTAATCCTGTTTGCTCCCCACGCTTTCGTGCCTCAGCGTCAGTAAAGACCCAGCAAGCCGCCTACGCCTCTGGTGTTCCTCCATATATTTACGCATTTTACCGCTACACATGGAATTCCGCTTGCCTCTATCTCACTCTAGTAAAACAGTTTCTATAGCACAACAGCGTTAAGCGCTGAAATTAAACTATAGACTTATTAAACCGCCTACGCACCCTTTACGCCCAATAATTCCGGATAACGCTCGCCCCTTATGTATTACCGCGGCTGCTGGCACATAATTAGCCGGGGCTTATTCATTAAGTACCGTCAAGGGAGTTTTTCCACTCTTTTTTCTTCCTTAATAAAAGAACTTTACATACCGAGGTACTTCATCGTTCACGCGGCGTTGCTCGGTCAGAGTTTCCTCCATTGCCGAAAATTCCCTACTGCTGCCTCCCGTAGGAGTTTGGGCCGTGTCTCAGTCCCAATGTGGCTGTTCAACCTCTCAGTCCAGCTACACATCATAGTCTTGGTAGGCCTTTACCCTGCCAACTAACTAATGTGTCGCAAGCCCCTCCTTAAGCATACCTTCAAAGAAGGTCTTTTAAAAAAGTAAAGATGCCTTCACTTTTCCTATCCAGTCTTAGCAACTGTTTCCAATTGTTATCCTCGTCTTAAGGGCAGGTTGCTTACGTGTTACTCACCCGTTCGCCACTAAAACCCGAAGGTTTCCGTTCGACTTGCATGTATTAGGCACGCCGCCAGCGTTCATCCTGAGCCAGGATCAAACTCTTCGTTTTGTTTTGATTTGCTTTTTTAACGAATTAATTAAAAAAGAAAATTTCATGATTTAAATATTTAAAAAATTTTAATCAAATATCATCTTCAGTTTTCAAAGAATTAAAAAATTATTTTTATTTATTAATGAATGCGATTAAAAAAAAATAAATTCGCAAAACTAACAAATTAATTATAACATGTAAAATTAATTATTTCAATCTTTTTTTACATTTTATTTCAAAAAATTTAATAATGGTGAAGGGGGATGGATTCGAACCAACGTACCTCACGGAACAGTTTTACAGACTGCTGCGTTTAACCACTTCGCTACCCCTCCAAAGAAAAGTTTCTTTTGAAAATTTCAAAATACATCAAATAAAAATTTATTTGAAAAACTTACTATTTGATTTTAACATATTAAATAAAAAAAATTACATATTTTTTATAGATGGCAAAATAACTTTGGTTGTCATTTTTTTCAAGATAAAAATTACCTATTATAGGAGTTTTTCTTTTCAAAAAAAGACTCTTTAAAACATATTTTTTTCTAAAGTAATACTTTTTGGCCAACTTTATTTAGAAAAAGTCTTTTTTTATAGGAAAAAGACTATCAATTGAAGCGATTTATTTAATTGGTCGTTTAATGATCGCTTATCCAAATTCCCTATAAAGAAATTTAATTACCAACGTCTGCCAAAAACCAAAATAAAAAAATGCAAAAAAAGAAAATAAAAATATTTTATAATCCTTGTTTTTTTAATAAAATATATTTATTTTCCATTAATTTATGATTAATAATTGTTTGAACTATAGTGAATAAATTCCCTACAACCCAATATAAAGACAAAGTTACATCTTTGAAGGAAGTAAAAGTCATTAATCCGATCATCATATAACTGAAAACCTTCATGCTTTTTTCTTGAGCTTTTTTTTGTGTTTGTTGTTCTAAAGTTAAAATTTTAGTATTTTGTTTTAAATAAGATGGTTTTTTTAAACTTAATTTGTTTAAGAAAAACATACTTATACCCACGAAAAGAGATAAAACTAATTTAACAATAATAAGATTATTTTCTACAGGATTTAAATTAATAAAACCTAAAAAGGGTTTTTCAGTGCGAGGAGTAAATATTCCGCCATAAACACGAAAACGATTTAAAGATCTTAACATAGCGATAAAAATAGGCATTTGTAAAAAAGTTATAAAGATACCGAAAATATTAAAATTGTATTTTTTATATACTTTTATTATTTCCATTTGCATTTGCTGCGTATACGCTTTGTCTTTTCTTAAAACGTATTTAGCTCTGATTTTATCTATTTCTGGTTGAGCTAAACTCATATTCAAAGAAAAGGAACTAGTTTTAGTATAGATCGGCCACGATAAAGTTCTGATCAAAATAGTAGTTAAAATGATGCCTAACCCTAAATTGCCAAAAAAAATACCATCTTCTTCGCTGGCAAAGATATTGGAGAAGAAGTCTAAAGAAGAACCGATGAAAATGATTAACACGTTCCAAATATAACCCCACCCTAAAATGCCAGTCCATCTTAATTTAGAAGGCCATTGAATAGGAGAGTCGCCAGAATCGTCTACAAATAATTTTAAGTTTAAATCTGTTTGTTGTGCGTCTTCTTTTAAAACAAAAGTATTGAAGTCGCCATTGTCATCTTTTTTCTCTCTGATTTTTTTGTTATAATCGTCAACACGAATTGTTTCTTTCTTATCTTTATCTTCAAAAATTTTAAAATTTTTAAAAATTACGGATTTATAAGGATATATCTTATAAACAAGCAATTTTTGTTTGTTAACCTTGTCATAATGTTTTTGGCCTAAAGCGTAATCAAAATTAGTCCCTCTTTTGATAGTGAAAAATTGTTTAACAATGTTTCCTGGAGTATTTTTTTTCTCATCAAGTTTTTCTTCAAAAGAGAAAAAATAATCTTTTGTCTTTAATATAGCATCTATTTTGTCTTTTAATGTTTTTTTAAAAGCATCTATCATTTTTCTACTATTTTCATTTGTGTCAGAAGGGTTAAAATCCTCTTTTTTCCATTGTCTAACAACGATATTTTTATTCTTTTGAATACCCATTTGAAAAATATTGACATAATTTGAATAATCGGTAAAATTAAAAGATTGTGGATCATTTAATTTTACAATCATGTCTTCCAATTTTATCTTTTTAACATCATAGGTTACATCATGATTAAAAACAATCTTGATGTCAGCGTCTTTTAACTCTTCTATGTTTTTCTTAGAAGGGAAAGCCCATTTGAAAAAAAGAAATAATAAAATAGTTATCGAAAGAAAGGTTAAAAATTTTTGTATTTGTTTAAACGATAATTTTTTTTTACTCATATTATTAAAATATCCTTATTTAGAAACAATTAAGAAATTTTTTTAATTAAAATTAAGAAATATTTAGATAATCCGACAAAATCAAGTTCTTTCGCTTTTGGTTTGATAACAAGAACGAAAGACGTATGAGGATTGATCATATTCATATTTTGATAAATAATCATTCTTAAACGTCTTTTAATTAAATTTCTTTCGTGCGATTTACCGTATTTTTTACTAATACTTAAAGCAAATTTAAAATGTTTAAAATGATGATTTTTAGCATAATATAATGTAAAAAAACCATTTCTGATATTTTTATTTTTATTAAGTTTAAAAATCAAATCGATTTCACTATTTTTTCTTAAAATAAATTTTCTTTTCATGATAAAAATTTATATTATCCTTTTTTTATCTTAAATTTATTTTAA
>NZ_AKIL01000008.1 GCF_000309485.1 Milkweed yellows phytoplasma str. MW1 | reverse complement strand
TAATAATATTATTTTAGATATAATATTAATTATTTTTTTGGTTGTTTTTTTCATTCTTGCGCTTTTTGCTTCAGCATGTACTCAAGGAGCGGTTTTGAAAAATTTTTATGAAGAGGATTTTCTAAATTGGACAGTTAATTATTTCTACAATAGACAACAAAAAAAGAAACTTAAAGAAGAAAATAAAGATAAAAGTTAAATAAATATGACAAAATAGATAGAAAAATAAAAGGAATTAAAAATATTGTTAAAGTAATTAGTTTCGATCCCGAAAATGTTAGTAATGAAAAAATATTAGGATTTGTTCTTTATTTTCCGAATCAAAATACAGCGAATGTTTATGGTATAACTCTTAATCAAAAAACTATCCTCATTGATTCAGTTTCTTTAGATGAAAGTACTCATTTATTGGTTGACTTAATTGTATCTAAGGATAGATTATATCCATCTATCATATCAACTCTTTATGCTGGTACATTCAAAGATAAGGAGGGTTTATAATAATGCGAGATGGATGGTTTTCTTTTATAACTTCTTTATTGTATAAAATTGGCATAATTTTAAAATTTTTACACAAAGAAAAACCGATATTATTTTTTTAATTATATTGCTTTTAGTTTTTTGTTTTATCTGGAATGAAAGACGTCTTTATTACAAAGGATACCAACTGGGTTATAAAACAAAAGAAAATCAAGCAACTAAAAGAATAAGAACTGTATTGGGTTTTTTTCTATATCTTATATTTTTGTTTTTATAGAGGTAAAAGACTACTTCACAAGTCTTATAGTATCTTTTGTATTTTTGTTAGTTGTGTGTACTTAATTTGTATTTATTATTTCGTGATTTATTCAAGCATGTTTTTCCGCAACCGCAATAATAAAATCAGCAAGACTGAACTGTTCCGTTCTTGGAGTTTGTTTAAATCTGTTCTGTCGATGGTTTGTTTGTTAAACCCAGCTTTTACTGTGCGCCTTGAATTTGTTGCTATTTTATTAAAAGCCATATAGTAACTTTCAATATTATTAGTAAGCCATTGAAAAGTGTGTTTTGAAATTCGCTTGTTGTTTTTCAATCTCTTCTCAATTTTGTTTAAATGCGTATTCAGTTTTGAAATTTTGATTTCATTTGATAGCATGCAGAAAACAATAAAGAACAATAAGAACAAGCTTTTAAGGAATTTGATAAATTATTCATTGAATTTATTACAAAACCTTCAGACAACAACCCAACCAACAATTGATTTTAAATATCAATTACATTTATCCCCCAAAGAGGAACTTTTCCATAAGTTCCTCTTTTTATTAAAAAAGTCAAGATTAAAATAAATCATTTAAAGAAAAATTATTTATAATTTAAGATACTAAGAGATAAAAAAAGTAGGTTTATATAATGGAAAGAATACAAAAAATTTTAGCTAACTCTAATATCGCTTCTAGAAGAAAAGCTGAATTATTAATTTTAGCTAAAAGAGTGAAAGTTAACGGTAAGATAGTGACTACTTTCGGTACTAAAGTATCTCCAAAAGATGTTATTTTAGTAGACGATAAGCCTATTCAAAAAGCACCATATCTTTATTTTTTACTCCATAAACCTAGTGGTTATATTACTAGTGTTCAAGATGATAAAAAAAGACCTATTGTGCTTGATTTAATTAAAGAAGAACGTCAACAAAGACTTTATCCCGTCGGCAGACTTGATTTCAAAACAGAAGGTTTATTGATTATTACTAATGACGGAGAATTAACCCAAAAATTAACTCATCCTTCTTCTTTAGTTCCCAAAGAATATCATGTCCAAATCAACCATTTTTTAACTTCTTCAGAATTAAAAAAGTTAAAAAAAGGGATTATCATTGATCATAATTATTTATCTATTCCTCAAGGAGTCCATCTTTTAAAACAAACCAAAAAACCTTTACCTTCTACTTGGTTATCGATCACGATTTCTGAAGGGAAAAACCGTCAAATTAGAAAAATGATGGAAGAAATGGGTTTTGAAGTTTTAAAACTAAAGCGTTATAGATATGATTTTCTGACCTTAGATCATTTGCCTAAAGGGAAATACCGCTCTTTAACCAGAACTGAAGTTAAACAATTATTAAGAGAAGATTGATAAAAGAAAAAAAGACCATATCATGGTTTTAACATTAAAGCTAAACCTAATTGTTGTAATTTTTGATAAAAATCCAATTTTTTAATGTTTTTCGCTTTTGCCAAAGGCGGTAATACCATTTGATAATCGTATTCTTTTAATTGCGTAAGAGTTTTCAAATAATCTTTTTCCCAAGGTTTTACTATTTCTGTAACAGGACCATTTTTCCATAATTGAGGAAATTTATTACCACTATAAATAGTGTTTAATTCTGTTTTAAAAAAGATGCCATACCGTCTTTACCTTGGTTAAATTCATATAATAATTATTTAGCATGCAGTATTAAAATACTCTAAGAGGTTGCAATGCACTAATCTGTAGACTTGTTTAGTATGCAAAAGGTCTTTGTGAGACTTGTGGAAGGTCGGAAAAGAAGTGGGACACACTTTACTTTCGTCTATATGATGGATAAATAAGCCTTCTTTTTAGCTCTTGCGATACTAGGATGTTTTAATTAAACAATGAGCGTCGTTAGTGAAATAATTTTTAGGTATCGAATCGTGCGGCAATTTTAAAAAAAATGGCATATTTCTTCATATGTCATTTCTCTAACAAGATTTCGTAATAAGTAGAATTATTACGGATTTTAAAAGGATTATAAGGTAAAGTCTTTTTAGTTTTGTCGGCATAACCTTCGGTTCCTTTTTTGGTCGGTCTTTTTTTGCACTTTTTTAAACGTCTTTCTTATTATAATATAACACAAATCATGTCCAAATAATAAATATTTTTCAAAAAGGGTTAAAATTATGTAAATGTATATTATAATATATAA
>NZ_AKIL01000009.1 GCF_000309485.1 Milkweed yellows phytoplasma str. MW1 | reverse complement strand
TGCTACATATTTTAAAGAGTTTGTTTTTTTGCTGTTCTGAGAAATGATAGATTTATGATAATAACGTTGTTAAAACGTGTTATGTTATAAATTAGGACAAATTAAATTATAAAAATAAAAAAAGGAGGATTGCGAAATGTTTGCGATTATAAAAACAGGAGGCAAACAATATAGAGTGTCTCCAGGTCAAGAAATTTATGTAGAAAAATTACCTGTTAATGAAGAAGAAAATTACGTTTTTGAAGAAGTTTTAGCTATTGAAAACGATAAAAAAATTTTAGGCACTCCATTCGTTGAAGGAGCTAAAATTGAAGCTAAAGTTCTTAAACAAGGTAAAGCTAAAAAAATAATTGTAGCGAAATACAAAAGAAGAAAAAAATATCGTTTAAAACAAGGTCATAGACAACTTTATACTAAATTTTTAATCACTAAGATAATCACTTAAGTCAATGATTGAATATTTTTTTAAAAAAGAAAACAACATCATTCAACAAATAGAAATTAAAGGTCACGCTTTATACGCTGTTAAAAATAAAGATATAGTTTGCGCTTCTGTTTCCACAGCTATTATTCTCACTATGAATGCTATTGAACTTTTCGGTTTACAAAAAAAAGTTACTTTTCAATTGAAACAAGGATATTTTTCTTTAAATTTATTAGAAACAGATGAGATTGTCAATAATCTCTTAACTAATTTAGAATATTCCTTAAAAGATTTAAATAAAACTTATAGTAAATATTTACAAGAAAAAATAATTTAAAAAAGGTGTTTTAATCATGTTAAAGTTAAATATTCAATTATTTGCTTCTAAAAAAGGTGTTAGTTCGACTCGTAATGGTCGTGATTCTCATTCTAAGAGATTAGGAGCTAAATTATCAGACGGTCAACGCGCTAATGCGGGTTCTATTATTTACCGCCAAAGAGGAACAAAAATTTTTCCTGGTAACAATGTAGGTATTGGTAAAGACGATACTTTATTTTCTCGTGTCAACGGAATCGTTAAGTACGAAACTAAAAGAAATAAGAAAAAACAAGTTTCTGTTTATTTTGTGGAAAACAAATTAAATTAATGTTTTTTTAATTGAGAAGGAACAATTATAAATGAATTTTATAGATGAAGCGATAAATTTCGTTCAAGCTGGTAACGGCGGCAACGGAATTGTTTCTTTTAGAAGGGAAAAATTCGTTCCTTATGGAGGTCCTTCCGGAGGAAACGGCGGGCAAGGCGGATCTGTTATTTTTGTTGGTGAAGCCGGCGAAAACACTTTATTAAAACTGAGATACAAAACGAAAATAAAAGCTTTAAACGGAGTTAACGGTAAAAATAAAACTCAAAACGGCGCTAAAGCAGAAGATTTATTTGTTAAAGTACCTTTAGGGACTTTAGTTTACAATAATGAAGATAATAGTTTTATTGGGGAAATTTTAGAACATGGTCAACAGTTAGTTATCGCTAAAGGCGGTCGTGGCGGTCGTGGCAATTTCGCTTTAGCTAACTCCAAAAATAAAGTACCTAATTTCGCGGAAAAAGGTGATTTAGGAGAAAGTTTAACCATTAAAACAGAGTTAAAAGTTTTAGCCGATATTGGTTTAATTGGTTATCCTAATGTTGGTAAATCTTCTTTAATTTCGGTTATTTCTAATGCTAAACCTAAAGTAGATTCTTATCCTTTTACGACTTTACAACCCTTTTTGGGGATGGTTTATCATCAAGACTTTAGTTTTACAGTGGCCGATATTCCTGGTTTAATTGAAAATTCTCATTTAGGTCGTGGAATGGGTATTAGTTTTTTAAAACATATCGAAAGATGTAAAGTTTTGGTTCATTTATTAAGTCCTGAAAGAGATGATATTTATCAAGATTATCAAAACTTACTGCAAGAATTAAAAATGTATAATCCAGCTATTTTAAAAAAACCACAAATCATTGTGGTTAATAAAATGGATTTGCCCGAATCTGAAGCTAAATTAGCTGACTTTCAAAAAAAAATTCCTGAGGAAAATATTCTTTTCATTTCTACTTGGAATGGTTTTAATTTAGATACGTTGAAATTTAAAATTATAGATTCTTTGAAAAATCATCAACTGATTATTCCGGAAATAGATACAACTCATCAGCTTTTTACTTTGGATGAAGAAAAACAGTTTGAAGTGTGTAAAGATGAATTTGGTGATTTTGTTGTGAAAGGCAAAATGGTAGAAAAGTTTTTTGGTAGAACAGATTTTAATAACTACGAATCAGTGAAAAAGTTTTCTTATATTTTGAAAAAAATAGGCGTAGAAGAAGAATTGAAAAGAAAAGGTATGAAAGATAACGATCAAGTGAAAATTTGTGATTATATTTTTGAAATAGTTACTTAATTCAGTCATAAGTATGAAAAAAAATAACTTTAGATATGTTAATTTAAAGCAATTGGTATTCGTTTCTTCTTTATCGGCTTTATCCATTGCTTTAAACGTGATGACGCTTAAAATTTTAGGTTTTGCCCGACCGTTAAAAAAATTATTTTGGTTAGATTTTTTACAAGTCATCCCTTTTTTGATTATTCCTTTGTATAACAAAAATTATTTTGTTGTTTCTGCAGCGGCTTTTTTATCAGAATTCGTGAGTTTTTGGCTTAAAAAAACACTTTATCTTTATAATCCCCTCTTAAGTGTTTCTTTCTCTTTTTGTTGGGGTTTTTTACCTTTATTAATGTTAAAAAATAAGGATATGTCCTTTTTAAAACATTATTTAATTATCACCTTTATTGCGGTGATGCATTTTTTTCTTTTTACCCTTTTAAACTTCTTTTTTATAGATGTTATTTTCAGCAAAAAAGAAGGCAGTTTTATGACTTTATTACAAGATAATTTTATGGGAAGGTTTTTAATGCCTTTTTTATACATTAAATTTATCAGCGTTTTTTTAGTCTCTTTTTTGATTACTTATTTATACCGTATTATTAAAAAACAACTATTAAACGTGTTTTCTTTTAATTAAAAAAAATCATTTGTTTCGTTGAGAAGAACTGTTTCCTTTTAGGTCTTTAATCCTTGAAGTTTATAGTTCCTTTTTATTTTAAAATAAGAAAGAAGAGTTGGGTGAATAAAAAAAAACTATTTAATTTTCAATAAATAATTTGTTTTTTTATATGCATGATTTTTTATCTTTTAAAGATGAGATATTTTTTTTAATAATAATTGAGTTACATCTTTAATAGACGTTTTAGGATTGTTAACAATAATTTCTATTATTTTGTTGTCTTTTTGATAATATTCCACTAAAGGAAGAGTTTCTTGTTTGTAAATATTTAAACGTTTAGTGAAAGTCTCTAAATTGTCGTCTTTTCTTTGAATTAAAGGCGTTTGATCTTTGTCGCATAAATTATCTTTTTGAGGGATTTTAGTAGCCAAGTGATAAATTTCTCCACATTTCGGGCAAATAATTCTCCCTAAAATTCTTTGCTTTAAACATTCTTCGCTAGAATTGAAGTAAATAACTTTGGTTAAATTGATCTTTTTGTCTTCAAATTCTTTAGTTAAAAATTTAGCTTGAGATAAATTACGAGGAAAACCGTCTAAAACAAAACCATTTTTAATATCATCTTGTGATAAGCGTTCATTTATCATAGCATTTGTCACTTCATCAGGCACTAAAGAACCTTGTTCGATATAAGAATTAGCTAATTTTCCTAATTTAGTTTTTAACACAAAATGTTGTCTAAATATATCTCCTGTAGATATATGAGGAATATTGAAATGTTTAGACAAAGCAGAAGCTTGTGTCCCCTTGCCGGTAGCGGGCGGTCCTATTAATATTATATTCATTTTTTGCCTCTTTTATTTTGTCTTTATATTCATGTCGGTACTGACATCTTTTTTACCATAAGAGATCGAAAAGAAATATTTCTTTTGATGGGTAATGGATAATAATGTCTGATACTTACTCATCAATATAAATTTAAATATGAATTATTTTATTTGATATAATTTTAGTAGTTAATATTCGCAAAAAGATTAATTTATATTTTCATTAACTTTATTTTTTTAGCTCACAATTATAATAATAACTAAAAAA
>NZ_AKIL01000010.1 GCF_000309485.1 Milkweed yellows phytoplasma str. MW1 | reverse complement strand
CTTTAATATTATTATTTATTATATTTAAGTTGTTGACAGATATGGTTTTTTATTTTATAATTAATGAGATAGAGTATTTTTAAAGAAAGTAGGCTTGTAATAAAAAATGTCAGTTAAAATTCGTTTACAACGTTTTGGTGCTCATAAAAAACCTTTTTATCGTGTAGTTGCTATAACTTCCAAAAATAAAAGAGATGGCGAATTTTTAGAGATTTTAGGAACTTATGAACCATTCAAAAATTTAATTAATTTAGATGTTGAGAAAATTGATAAATGGCGTTCAGTCGGTGGAGAACCTACAAAAACTGTTCAAAATTTATTGAAAAAATACAAAAAAAATAATAAACAAGCGTAAAATCAATATTTTTCCTAACCTAAAATATAATATTTTAGGTTAATTGTTGATGTAAGTTGGTAAAAAGGCTTTTATAAATATGAAATTTGATATTATTACTATTTTTCCTTCTTTTTTTAATAGTTTTTTAAATAATTCTATTATTAAAAGGGCTCAAATTAAAGAACAAATTGAGTTTGAAATTCACGATTTAAGAAAATATAGCAATAATAAACACAATCAAATAGATGATATTCCTTACAGTGGAGATGTAGGGATGTTGTTGAAATTTCCTCCTTTTTACGACGTTCTTCAACAGATCAAAACTTATTCTAAAAGTAGAGTAATTTTATTATCTCCTCAAGGGAATGTATTGACTCAACAAAAAGCTGTTGAATATATCCAAAATTTTTCTCATTTAGTTATTTTATGTGGTAATTATGAAGGTGTAGATGCTAGAGTTTTAGATTATGTGGATGAAGAAATTTCCATTGGCGACTACGTCTTAACTGGCGGCGAAATAGCGGCTACAGTTTTTATAGACGTTATTGCGAGATTAGTTCCTGATGTCATTAAAAAGGAATCTTATTTAAATGACTCTCATCAAAATGGTTTATTGAAATATCCTCAATACACTAAACCGCAAACTTATCAAAACAAATCAGTTCCTGATATACTTTTATCAGGTTATCATGAAAACATTGCTCAATGGCGCGAAAAAGAAAGTTTAAGAAACACTTTTTTAAAAAGGCCGGATTTATTAGAAAAAATCACTTTAAACGAGAAACAAAAGCAATTATTAGAAGAAATTAAAAAAGAAACTAAAAATCAAAAAATCAATAAAAAAGATTGAGACGATGATTCATTTTATAAAGGAAATTAGAAAATCATGAATTTAAAAGGACAAGAATTATTAAATTCAATTAACAAAAACAATTTAAAAATTGTTCCTGATTTCAAACCAGGTGATACTGTAAAAGTTTACATTAAAATTGAAGAAGGTAACAAAAAAAGAATTCAAATATTTGAAGGGTTAGTTGTTAAACGTCAAGGCAGTAATATTTCTGAAAACATTACTGTAAGAAAAGTTTATTCTGGCGTAGGAGTAGAAAGAATTTTCCCAATTCATTCACCTTTATATGAAAAAATAGAAGTAACTCATCGCGGGATCGTAAGACGTTCTAAACTTTATTACATCAGAAAACTTTCAGCTAAAGCTGCTAGAATTAAAGAAAGAAAATAATTTTTTTCATTTTAAGAAATAATTTAATAAAAAAGATTTTGAATCATGAAAAAACGAGATTAAAATAATCTCGTTTTTTTAAGTTATATAAGAAATGTATTTTTTTGTAAAATCATTTTTAAAGGAGTTAATAATGCTTTTATTTCAAGAACTAAAATGGCGCAATTTAATAAAAGATTGTAGCGATGAGAAAAGATTAGAAGAGATGTTAAATAACGAATCTATTAATTTTTATTGCGGTTTCGATCCTACTGGGAATTCTTTAACTGTAGGTCATTTGGTGCAAATTACAACTATTTTATTATTACAACAAAAAGGTCATATTCCGTTTATTTTAATTGGGCAAGCGACTGGTTTAATCGGTGATCCTAAAGAAACTGAAGAAAGAAATTTAATTTCTAAAGAAACGATTTATCATAATGTAGAGCAAATTCAAAAACAATTAACTAACATTTTATCCCCTCATAAAGCGGAATTTGTTAATAATTATGATTGGATTTCTCAAATAGATCTTATCACCTTCTTTAGGACTTACGGTAAATTATTCAACGTTAATTATATGATCGCTAAAGACACAGTAGCTAAAAGGTTGAAAACAGGAATTTCTTATTCGGAATTTTCTTATATGATTTTACAAGCTTTAGATTTTCATCAATTATATAAAAATAAACAAATTAAACTACAAATGGGCGGTTCTGATCAATGGGGCAATATTACCAGCGGTTTAGAATTAATTCGTAAATTAGAAAAAAACCCCCTAGAGGAAAAACCAGTCGGTATGAGCATCCCTTTATTGTTAAATAGTCAAGGAGTTAAATTTGGCAAAAGTGAAAAAAATACTTTATGGTTAGACCAAAAATTAACGAGT
Organism: Milkweed yellows phytoplasma str. MW1; assembly: GCF_000309485.1. Lineage (GTDB taxonomy): Bacteria > Bacillota_I > Bacilli_A > Acholeplasmatales > Acholeplasmataceae > Phytoplasma. The sequence continues at coordinate 1,781 of NZ_AKIL01000010.1, read as the reverse complement.
CCTTATCAAATTTACCAATATTTCTTAAATACGGCTGATAATGATGTAGTTAATTATTTAAAAACTTTAACTTTGTTAAAACCAACTTTTATTATGGCATTAGAAGAAGAGGTTCAACAAAATCCACAACAAAGAAAAGCTCAAAAAGAATTAGCTAAAAGTATTGTTACTTTTTTATACGGAGAAGAGGTTTTTAAAGAATGTTTTCGAGTTAACGAGATTTTATTCTCTAACAAACATGTTTTTCAAAAAGAAGATTTTATGTTATTGCAAAAAAACTTAGTAACTGTGCAAACTAATACTGATCTACCTTTAGCGGACGCTTTGGCGCAAACCCAACTCACTGCTTCTAAAAACGAAGCTAAAAAAATCATTTCTTCAGGATCAGTAAAAATTTTTAAAAATCCTGTTAAACAAGTAGATTATCTTTTAAGTTCTAAAGATGTTTTATATAATAAATACGTTTTATTAATTAAAAAAAATAAATTTACAGCTTTAATAGTGTTTAATTAAAAAATAGTCTTTTAATTTATTGGAAAAGAAAGAGTTCTTTTGGTGATGTCTAAACAAGAATTTTATCGTCAATTAATCTTAAAACATTATAAAAATCCCGCTAATATAGGGTTAGAAAAAAATAACCCTCATGCCTACCTATCTCAACAGAAAAACGTTTCTTGTGGCGATGAAATAACTCTTCAAGTGACTTTGGACAAGGATAAGATTATTAATATTAGATACGAATTACAAGGTTGTTCTATTTTAGTAGTTTCCGCTTCGCTCATGTCTATTCATTTGAAAAATACCACTTTAGAAGAAAGTATTGAACAAATCAATCATTTCCTTAATTTATTAGAAAATAAACCTTTTGATAACAAAGTTTTAAAAGAAGAATTACATATTTTAGAACATGTGACCCATTTTCCTGGCAAATTTAAATGCGCCAGTATGCCTTGGACTTTATTGTTAAAAATAATTCAAGAAAGGCAAAACACTCTTCTTGCTCCGAAGTAATTTGATTGATTAAAAAAAATATATCTAAGAAAGAAAATAAACGTGATTTTATCTAAAAAAAATCCTAAATTTAAAAAATTAAAAAAATTAGCTTTAAAAAAATATCGTGATTTATACCAAGAATTTTTAGTTTTTGGTGAGCATTTAGTTGAAGAAGCTTTAAAAAGCGGGGTTGTTTTAGAACTTTATACCACTAATACCGACCAACACGAAGGCGTTCTGATGGAAGATTACTTAATGAGAGAATTAAATAAAAATAAAGTTTTATATTCGCAAGTAGCAGTTTGTCAAATGAAAAAAAACGTTTTGCAAAGTGATAAAATTTTAGTTTTAGATGATGTTCAAGACCCTGGCAACGTTGGTACATTATTAAGAAGCGCTAGTGCTTTCGGTTTTAAACATGTTTTTTTCAGCGATAAAAGCGTTGACTTTTATAATGAAAAAGTGATCGCCGCTACCCAAGGAGCTTTGTTTAATTTATTCTTAGAAAGAGGCGATACCGTCTCTTTTTTAAACAATTTAAAAAAAGATAACACTTATATTTTCAGTTCTTCTGTTAACGAAAAAACTATTGATTTGAAAGAATTAAACCAAGAATTTTTACAAAATAAAAAAAGAGCTTTAGTGGTAGGGCATGAAGGGTCTGGTATTTCTCAAGAAGTCAAAGACTTTTCATCTTATTTTATTAATATTGACACTTCTTCAGTAGAAAGTTTAAATGTTAATGTTGCTGGCAGTATTTTAATGTATTTATTAAAATAAAATTTCTA
>NZ_AKIL01000011.1 GCF_000309485.1 Milkweed yellows phytoplasma str. MW1 | reverse complement strand
ATAAAACATTATTATATATACCTTTAATTTCCTTATATCTAGATAAAATATTATTATTTCGTTTAATATTATTGATTTAGATTTTCATTCATATAATCTAAATTAGGGCCGAAATATTCTTTAGAAGCTTCTTCTAAATCTGAAATTAAAATTTGTTGGTGTGAATGATTACCTGCAAATAAAAACGCCTGAAACAAAAAATTTTTTATTTTTCTAGTTGTTTGAATATCAAAAAAATGTTTTTTAACTTTGTCTAAATAACTTATATCTAAATCTTTTTCAATTTGGTCTGTTTTGTATTGTTCTTTATATGATTTTTCAATGTTTTCTCTATTTGATTGATCAGTTAAGACATCATCAGAAGTCATCAAAGACCCTTTCATTTCTTTTTGGGTTTTACTAATAGCTGGAATTTCGAATTTAAATTCTTTGCCGTTAGCTAAGTTGTGCTCTTTTTTACCTATCATTTTAGCATATTTTATAGGATTTTTAATTGCTTCTTCAAATCTTGGAATAATTTTTTCTTTTAAATAGTCTTCTGCATTTTTAGCGAATTTATATTTACCTGATTCTTGTATAAAATATGCTGCTCTTTCTTCATCATTGAAATAACCTAAATAAATAGGATCTAAACGATTTTGAATAGCACTGTCAATTTTATCTAAATGATTAGTCGCGGCAATAAAAAAAATAGGATTTTCGGGATCAGTATTTACACCATCTAATTCCATTAAAAATGTATTAGTTTTTTTAGCGTCTCCTGTTTCTAAATTTTGCGATGTTCTAGATTTGATTAACTCTTCAGCTTCATCTGCAAAAACAATAGAAGGGCTGTTTCTTCGAGCTTTTTTAAAAATTTCTTCTATTTCTTTAAGACTATGAGCAGAAGTAATATTATATAAATTCATTTTAGATTCTTTAGCAAAAGCTTGAGATATAAAAGTTTTCCCTGTTCCTGGTGGACCATATAAAAGAATTCCTTTAGGATAAGGTATTTTTGGGTTTTTTTTATTGTCATTCTTTTGTAACAAATTTTGAAAATCTTTTAATTTGTCTGGCTTAAATATATTAATATAACTATTTAATTTTTGTTTTAATTTTTTTTGTCCGAATACACCCTCTTCGAAACCAAGAAAGTGATCATAATTGTTTTCTGGTGGGGTTAACATTTCTAATATACTACTCATAGAACTATTATTACTAATAGCATTCGAATTTTTATCATTAACAGCCTTAATAGTATCCTTATTCTTAATAATGAACAAAATAATTCCTAATAAAAATAAAAAAATTA
>NZ_AKIL01000012.1 GCF_000309485.1 Milkweed yellows phytoplasma str. MW1 | reverse complement strand
TATTTTCCTTTGTAAATGAGAATAAAATTAAAAAAGTGATTATATAAAATAACCACTTAATAAAAAATATTATATATAATCTAAATTAACAATTTATTACTAACTAATTATAGTGTATCATTTATTATATTAAAACAACATAAAAAAATGAATTATTTATCAAAAATAACTCATTTGCTCAGTCGAACCTTCAATACAAGCAATTTTTGTTGTATTTTTTTATTATGGTGTGGATAATGAGATTCGAACTCACACGAGAAAAATTCTCACATGCCCCTCAAACATGCGCGTATACCATTCCGCCATATCCACACAAAAAATAATAAAAATGAATTTATTATTTTTATTCTAAAACGAACATATAAGGACGCATTGCGTCGTCATTTTCTATTTTTTCAATTTCTAAAAAAGGATATTTATATGTTAAAAAACCTTCTATTTGGTCTAAATGATCTTGAGAAACTTTTTTATAATCATAAAAAATAGTTAAAAATTTATTGTCTGAATTAACCATTTTTTCTAATAAATATTTTGTTAATGTGTTTAAATCCAAATGATTATAAAGAATTTTTTCTTCTAAAATGGCTAAATAATTATCTTTATTATTTTTTAAAGATTCTAATATTTCCGCAAAATGTTCTTCATTAATATTTAATGAATCTGTAGACAATTGATTAGATTTTTTTAAATGGACTACTTCGCCAATTTTATTTTTTTTAATGTTTTGTCGCATATTCACTAAATTATCTTTTAAAGAAACTGTTTCATCAAAAGATAAAAGCGCACTGTAACTTTCAGCTATGTTTTGCGTTTCTACTAAATTAACCTTTAAATCAGGAAAAGCTTTTAAAGCTTTTTGTGCCGCTAATTTATTTTCTTCACCGTTAGTTAAAACGATAATATGAGAAGGTTTTAATTGTTTAAAAATTTTGTGAAATTCTTTGGAAGAAACTGTTTTATTAGATTTATCAGATTTATCAATGATATAATTAACATTCATATCTGAAAAAATATTTTTTATTTCTTCGTTAGAAACAACCGATATTAAAGAATAACTTAATTGAGAAGCGTTATCGGCGTTTTTTTGTTTCACAACGTTTTCGTTTTGTTCTTTCATGTTATCAACTTTACATCTTTTTAAAGTTCCGTACTGTAATAAATTAGTTAAAACATCGCCAGGCATATTAGTATGAATATGTATTTTAACTAAATTATTATTTTCTAATAAAATCAAAGAATCGCCAATATCTAATAATTCTTTTCTTTTATTTTCTAAAATAAAACCACTTTTAGGTATTAATTGAACGATATATTCTGTACAATACATGTATTTTAGATTTTCTCCTACGACATGTTCTATATTATCAAAAGAATGAGCACCTTCGTCGAATGAATCATATGTTTCCAACATTAATTCGTCGTTTTCTAATATTTTTAACATACCTTCTAAAATACAAACAAAACCAGCTCCACCACTATCAACAACATTAAATTTTTTTAAAACGGGTAGCAAATCGGTTGTTTTGTTTAAAGAAATTTTAGCATGTTTAATCATATATTTTAAAACATCTTTTAAAACTTTAAAACTCTTTTTCTTATGAGTCGCTTCGATAGATTCACGTAAAACAGTTAAAATAGTGCCTTCAACTGGTTTCATAACCGCTTCATAAGCTTTTTTATAACCATTCACAAAAGAGTCGATAAATTGAGAAATATCAATCGTATCTTTTTGAAAAACGTTAATTTGTTCAAAAATACCTGAAAAAAACTGAGATAAAATAACTCCCGAATTTCCTTTAGAACTCATCAATAAAGCGTCAGATAAAACTTTAGACATTTTCATGATAGAGGGATCGTCAACAAGTTTTAGTTTTTCTATTCCTTCTGCCATAGTCATTTGCATATTAGTCCCTGTATCTCCATCTGGAACAGGAAAAACATTTAAATTGTTTATTTTTTTATAATTATTTTTTAAATTAATAGCGCCATTAATTACCATTTTTTTAAATAAAATACCATCTATAATTTTGTGATCTGTCATTATTTGAATCCTTTTTTTACAATTAATATGTTTATTAGTGATAATAATTATTTTTGGTTTTAAATTTATAAAATGTTTTTTATGATTCGTTGATCTATAATATTTATTTATAGAAAACTTTTGTAAATGATTATAGTTAATCTCTTTATAATCCATACCTGTGTAATTTATTATAAATTATAAAATATTTTTTAAAATATATTTAAAAAATAATGAAAAAACCCCTTTTAATTAT
>NZ_AKIL01000013.1 GCF_000309485.1 Milkweed yellows phytoplasma str. MW1 | reverse complement strand
TCAAGTTTTAAGCTAAGCTACCTTTACCCTCGCGTGAACTTTCAAAATCTGACATGATTGACTATAATCGTAAAGTATCTACTAAACCTTTTCTTTAAATTTTTTTTAAAGAAAAGGTTTAGAGAGAGCTTAATGACAGCTCGCGCAGCAGTACGTAGACTTTCAAACTTTAATATAATTGATTTTATTCGTAGCGACTTTATACATGTTAATATTGAATTTTTTATAAATATAAATTATAAGGAGTATAAAAATGTTATTAAATTTAAACGATTACACTATGAATAAAAAAGATGTTAAATTGTCTTTTCATGCTCAGAAAACGTTTGATTTAATTAATGAAAAATTTATTAATAATAAATTTTTGAGTAATTTTGAAAAAGAACAAATTATCAAACATTATGAGAATAATTTATTTTTTTTCAAAACTACTGATTATGGTACAGGTTGTTTTTCAAAATTTTTTAGTTTGCATTTATACCGTCTTTTATCAGGTATGCAAGAAAATAGAATTAAAAATTTATATGAAACAAAAGCGGCTTTTATTAATTATGAATTAAATTTAAAGGGAATTAATAAAATAACTACTTATTATGATCATGATTTACGTAAATATGTTAATAATGTTGATAATGATCAGCTTGCTTTATTATATTCCCAAGCTAAAAAACAATTTCAAATGAGAAATAAACAAGAAATATTAATTTTTTTAGAAAAAACATATTTAGACAAAAATATTATTTTACCTAAAAATGTTTTAAAACAGTTATTTAATGATGATAAAAAATTACAAAAATTTTATGAAGATACTTGTTTTATCATTGATAATGATAAAAATGACAATTCTTTTTTAAACCCTTCTTTTAATTTAGCAAGTAAAATAGAAGATATTAAAAGAAATCTGAAACAATCTAAAACAAATGCTCGTTTTAAAGCTATTTATAATTTCGCCGAGGAACAAAAGATTAGTTGGTTAACACTTACTTTGCCGCATCATAATGCTAACGGTTCTTTATCAAAAGAGGTTAAAAATTATGATCAAACGCATCAATTAGTAAAAAAATTTATTAATAAATTACGTTATGAATATAGACAAATTTTACATCAAAAAGGCTTTAAAAAAGATAAAATTATTGAATTTTTAAAAGAATTTAAATATTTTATTGCTTCACAAATACAAACTAAAAATAATAGGAATGTATGGCATTTTCATATTATGTTTAATATTGATTTATTAAAAATTTTTGGTTTTACTAATGAAATGATGTGTCAAAAAAAAGGTTTAATAAATAATTCAGAATTTTTAGAAAATAAAACATATTACGAGAAACATCAACATAGATATAATAATAAGAATGGTTGGAAAAAAGTTAAAAGTAAAAATTTAATTATTCCTAATGTTTTTAAATTATGGGCTGATATTGTTAATAATGACAAAGGTTTATCTAATTTAAAAAGATTAAATCCTCGTTCTCAAAATTTACAAGTTTTTAAAAGTAATGCAAAAATTAAATTAGAAATAAATGAATGTTAATTGAAACAAAGTGTTTGTAAAGAAGATAGTTCTTCTATTATTTTTAAATATGTGACTAAATATGCTGAGTATGTCGGCAATGATAAAGAAATTAAAAAAATGATTTTACAAAAGAAAAATTATTTAACAGGTAAGCGTCTATTTCAATTTTCTAAAAGTTGTCAAAAATTATCTATTAATAAAACTTTAAAATTTTTACCTTTTGATTTGCAACATCTTAAATATCAAT
>NZ_AKIL01000014.1 GCF_000309485.1 Milkweed yellows phytoplasma str. MW1 | reverse complement strand
AAATTTTATTATTTAAAATAATTTTTTGTATAATTTCTTAACGTTGGTTTGAGCCGTTATACGTTGCATTACTTCAACAGCCACACCTACAACAATTAAAAGGCTAGTGCCGCCTAATTGAACTTGGGATGTGTTGTCAGAATCATTAGCCCAAACAAAAAATTTAATCAATTCGGGTAAAGCGGCTAAAATAGTTAAAGCAAAAGCGCCGATGACTGTTACTTTAAATAATTTTTGAGTAATTTTATAAACCGTTTCTTCTCCAGGTTTTACCCCTTCTAAGTAAGCATCTTGTTTTGATAAATGTTCGGCAATGTCTGCCGGATTAATAGTTATAAAAGTAGAAAAAACTGAAAATAACAAAATTAATAACAAGTAAACAAAAAAACCTAAACCTAAATAATTGCTTTGAGAAACCTGAAATCGATTTACCCATTGGGAAAAACTATTTTCTGGCCCCAACAAAAGAGAAATAGTTCCAAAAACTTGCAATAAACTATTGGCTAAAATAACTGGCAAAATTCCTGAAGTATTAAGTTTTAAAGGGATATGATTTTTTATTTTATCATTATTTTGTTTAGTAGCGTAAGTGATTGGAACTTTTAAATAAGCAGCTGATAAAATTACTGTTAAAATTAACAAGATTAACAAAACTACTAAAGTGAAGATTCTTTTAACTACAAAGTCTGAATTGTTGACGTTTATTAAAAATTGCAACGTGTCATATAAATTTTTACTTACACTAATTGCTACGAAAATAGAAATACCATTTCCTACCCCTTTAGAAGTGATTAAATCAGCTAACCAAATGCTAATGAAGGCTCCGACCGCTAAAAAAAACACTATCGTTAAAACGTGTGCTTTATTGTTAGCGAACGAGGCGATTCCATCGCGTTGAATAGAAGATAAAGCCAATCCTATCGCAAATAGCAAAGTCAAAGAACGAGCAACTAAATTCGTTTTATACTTTCCTCTTTCGCCTTGTTCTTGCCATTCTTTCATAAAAGGGAATAATTTTTGCGAAAACTGGACAATAATAGAGGCAGTAATATAAGGATAAACCCCTAAAGATAAAAAATATATAGAACCATTAACTTCAAATAAACTAGACTTAGAAATCTTAAAAAGTTTTTGTTTATAATCAAAAAAAAATTGTTCTTGAAACGTCACAGAAGGAATAACTAATTTATTACCGATAACAAAGATAAATAAAATAACTAAAGTAAATAAAATTTTTTTAATTATTTTACTTTTATCACGAAGAAAATTTATTACCATTTTCATCTTATGCTACCTTCAATATTTCGACATTTCCGCCAACTTGTTGAATCAATTCTTGAGCTTTATTAGAAAATTTAGACGCTTGTACTGTTAATTTTTTAGTGAAAGTACCATTTGCTAATATTTTAATATCAGAAGTGTTTTTCTTGATAAGGCTTTTTTTCAATAATAATTCTCTAGTAACTACAGTATCATTGTCAAAAATTTCTAAATCTTTTAAATTAATTAAAAAATATTTTTTTTGATTAAAATTGTGGAACCCTCTTTTAGGAATTCTTTGGAAAAAAGGGATTTGTCCGCCTTCAAAACCTGGTCTAGTGCTACCGCCAGAACGAGCTAATTGACCTTTATGTCCTTTGCCAGAAGTTTTACCATTACCACTACCTGGGCCACGACCTAAACGTTTAGTTGTTTTTCTAGCGCCTTTAACTGGTTTTAATAAATGTAACATAAATTAAACTCTCCCTTCCAATACTTCTTTTACCACAACTAAATGATGTATTTTTTTAAGAACTCCTCTAACAGTAGGAATATCTTCTTTAATCACTTTTTGATTAATTTTTCTTAATCCTAAGTGATGAGCGTTTTTTACTTGATTAGGAGTTCTTCCGATTAAACTTTTATATAAAGTAATTTCTAATTTTTTCATTTCGCTATTCCTTTAATTTTCGCTTCTAAAGAAACTCCTCTTGCTCTTTCCACGTCTTTAATAGTTCTTAAATTTTTTAAACCATCCATTACAGCTCTTAAAACGTTAACGGAAGTTCTTGAACCTAAAGACTTAGTTAAAATATCGCTAATTCCTGCTAATTCCAAAACAGTTCTGGCAGCTTTACCGCCAGCAACGATACCTGTTCCTTTGGAAGCTGGTTTTAAAAAAGCTTTTGTTGCACCAAAATGACCAGTAATTTGGTGAGGAATAGTAGTTCCTACTAAAGCGATATCAACCATTTCTTTTTTAGCTTTTTCTAAAGCTTTTTTAATAGCGTCAATGATTTCTTGGGCTTTACCAGTAGCAAAACCTACTTTTCCTTTTTTGTCGCCGACAACAACTAAAGCGGAAAAACGAAAACGACGGCCACCTTTAACAACTTTAGTAATTCTGTTAATTTTAACTACTTTTTCTTCGATTGAAGAGACTTTTTTATTAACGAATCCTTTTCTTATTCTATTTACTTTCAAAATTGTAAACCTTCCTTTCGGGCAAAATCAGCTAAAGCTTTTATACGACCATGGTATAAACGTCCGCCGCGATCAAAAACAACATTAGTAATGCCTTTTTCTAAAGCTTTTTTAGCAATCAGTGTACCTATATCGGAAGCAACCTTTGTATTAACTACGTTGGCATTAATTTCTTTACTATGAGCACTGCACAAAGTAACTTTACATTGATCATCGATTATTTGTGCATAAAAATATTTATTAGAATAAGAAACATTTAAACGTGGTTTAGCATTAGTTCCTATCACTTTTTTTCTTAAACGTAAATGGCGTTTTTTACGTAAAAATTGTGAAGATTGTTTATTAATCATAGCTTAAATAAATGTCCTTTCTTATTTTTTAGCACTTTTACCAGTTTTTCGATGAATATATTGACCAACATAACGTATCCCTTTTCCTTTGTAAGGTTCTGGTTTGGATAATTTAACATTTTTAGCAGCGAATTCGCCTACAAATTGTTTATCTACACCTTTAACGGTGATTTCTGTGCCTTTAACGATTGTTACTTCTAAACCAGCAGGGATATTCATAACGATCGGATGCGAAAAACCTAAATTAAAAGTTAAAGTTGAGTCTTTCTTTTGAACGTTATAACCTAAACCAACGATTTCCATTTTTTTAACAAAAAATTGATCTAAACCGGTAATCATATTATTTAATAAAGCTCTTGTAGTGCCGTGAATTTTTTTCATAAAAATTTTATCATTAGGTCTTTTTACAGAAATTAAATTATCTTTATAATCGATTTTTAAAGAAGGATTAAATTGATATTCTAATTGTCCTTTAGAAGATTTAACTGTAATAAAATTGTTATCTTGAATGTCCACTTCTACACCTTTAGGAACTGTAATAACTTTATTTCCTACTCGTGACATGATGTCTTTCTCCTTAATAGTTACCAAATATAAGCTAAAACTTTGCCACCAATTTGAGATGATAAAGCTTCGTGATCAGTTAAAATTCCTTTAGAAGTAGATATTAAAGCTACTCCTAATCCGCTTAAGACTCTAGGAATTTCATCAACGCCAACATATTTAGAAACTCTTTTTAAACCTTTAATAGTTCTTTCTTTTGTTTCGGAATTATATTTTAATTGGATAATAACGTTTCTTTTAGTTACATCTAAATTAAAATCTTTAATAAAACCTTCTTTTTTAATAACTTCTAACATTTTAATTTTTAACTTAGAAGCCGGAACTAAAACTTTTGCATGACGCATCGTATTAGCGTTGCGGATTCTTGTTAATAAATCAGCAATAGGGTCTGTCATAACCATATTTGTGTTCTCCTTTTTTTATTACCAACTTTATTACCAACTAGCTTTTTTAATACCCGGAATTTCGCCTTTATTAGCTAATTCACGAAATTTAATTCTAGATAATCCGAATTTTCTCATATATCCTCTTGATCTGCCATCGATCTGATCTATATTTTTAAGACGGACAGAGGAGGATTCCACAGGAAGACGAGATAAACCTTTATAATCTTTTTTTTGTTTTAACTCAAAACGTAAGTCTTTATATTTTAAAAATAAAGCTTTTTGTTTTTGGTTTTTAACTATTCTTGATTTTTTAGCCATAAAAACTCCATTTTATTTATTTTTTTTAAAAGGCATGCCGTGAAATTCTAATAATTTTCTAGCATCTTCATCGTTTTTTGCTGTAGTGACAATACAAATATCCATTCCAAAAATTTTTTTAACTTTATCAAAACTAATTTCAGGGAAAATAATTTGTTCTTTAATGCCAAGCGCATAATTACCTCTACCATCAAAAGACTTAGTAGGAACTCCTCTGAAATCTCTTACACGAGGTAATGCGATATGGATTAATTTGTTTAAAAAAGATTTTTGTTTGTTACCTCTTAAAGTAACTTTTAAACCGATTGGCATTCCTTCTCTTAACTTGAAGTTAGAGATAGATTTTTTAGCTTTAACGATAACAGGTCTTTGTCCGCTGATAGCAGTTAATTGTTCTGAAAATTCATCCAAAACTTTAATGTTAGTAACAGCTTCGCCCATCCCCACATTGATCACTATTTTGTCTATTTTAGGAACTTGCATTACTGATTTAAAATTAAAAATTTCTTTTAAAGCCAAAAACGAATTATTTTCAGTACAATTATTCTCTTTTTTCATTGATTCAAACCTTCTTTATTTAGAAATATCTAAAGTAGTGCCTGATTTTTTTGCATAACGTGCTTTTTTACCTGACTCAAAACGGTAACCAACACGTGTAGGCACGTTTTTAACAGGATCTATTACAGCAACATTAGAAACATGAATAGGCAATTCTTCTTTAATGATATTTCCTTTATTTTCGTTGTCTGAAGGAGTTTTATGTTTAGTAACAATATTTATTCCTTCAACTAAAACTTTTTGTTCTTTAAAAAAAACTTTTACTACTTTTCCGCTTTTAAGAGTTTTTTTGTCTTTTTCATCAGTTGAAAAACGATCTTTTCCAGCGATAATAGCAACTATATCTCCTACTTTAATATACATTCATCATACCTCATATTATAAATACTTCTTCAGCTAAAGACAGAAATTTAGAAAAATTATTATCTCTTAACTTTTGATTTTTAACAACAGGTCCAAATATTCTTGTTCCTTTAAGCGTCATATCGTCTTTAACAATAACAACTGCGTTATCATCAAATTTAATATAACTGCCGTCTTTGCCTTTTAAACCATGTTTAGTGCGTAAAATTAAAGCTTTTGTAACTGTTCCTTTTTTAACTGCGCTAGAAGCAATAGTTTTTTTTACAGTTACTACAACTAAATCGCCTATATAAGCGTAACGTTTTTTACTTCCGCCAGGAATACCAATAACTAAAACCTCTTTAGCTCCGCTATTGTCTGCCACTACTAAACGAGTATTTTTTTGAATCATATTTGAGACTCCTTATTTTTGGCATTGACAACTTTGAATAAACGAAATTTTTTAGTTTTAGAAATAGGTCTTGTTTCCATAAAATTAACTAAATCGCCTACTTTTGCAACTTCTTTTTCATCGTGAACATGAAATTTGTTAGTTTTTTTCACTCTTTTTTTGTATAAAGAATCTTTTTTGTAAGTATCCACAGCAACAGTAATTGTTTTTTGCATTTTATCAGAAACAACTACGCCTGATAAAATCTTTCTAGAATTACGCATTGAAATCAACCTCCTTTTCTTTTGTTTGAATTTTATTTTATTGAAATAAAGAATCTACAAAAAAATTATATATTTTATTTGCCAAAAATATATATTTATTTTTGCATATCTAATTCTTTATTTTTTTCTTTGTTTTCCGTTTGTTCAGTTTCAACTTCTGTAGTTTCTACTTTGTCGTTTTCTAATGGATTATTTTGAATTAATTTTTGTTCTTCAACTGATATTTTAGAATCTTTTGGGATATTCTCAACAACTACATTGTGAGATAACTTTCTTTCGTTTAAAACTGTTTTCATTTGTGCAATTATGATTCTGATTTTACGCACACGAGAAGTATTTTTTGTTTTAGATAATTCTAATTGTAATTTAGTGTCAAATAATTCTTTTTTAAAATGAAGAATTTTATCATTTAATTCTTCGTTTGTCATTTTACGAACGTCTTTGATTTTCATTATTCTTGACCTCTTTTAACGATTTTAGTTTTAATAGGTAATTTATGAGATGCAAGTCTTAGAGCTTCTTTTTCTGTTTTTTCTAAATTATTAAGATCACTAACTTCAAAAAGTACTTTGCCTTTTTTAACAACCGCTACCCAAAATTCAGGAGCACCTTTTCCGGAACCCATCCGAACTTCTAAAGGCTTTCTAGTTAAAGATAAATGAGGGAAGATGTTTAACCAAACTTTACCTTCTCTTTTCATATGACGAGTCATAGCAATACGAGCAGATTCTATTTGTTGGCTAGTAATCCAAGCTCCTTCTTTTGCGATAAGACAATAATTACCATTATTGATCTTATTTTTACCTTTAGATTTTCCTTCGTAACTTACACGATGTGGGCGACGGTATTTAGTTTTTTTTGGCATTAACATAATTATTTACCTCTTTCCCCATCTAGGACGTTATTTTTGTTTTAACATTTTTATTATTGTTAACTTTTTTTGAAAATGTTTTTTTATTTTCAAATTTTGGTTTTCTATCTTGAGGATTAACTCTTTTTTCATCATATTGAGAAACTAATACTTTTCTAGTATCTTCGATAGTTTGTTTAGGTAAAACTTCACCATGATAAATCCATACTTTAACGCCTAAAACGCCATAAGTAGTGTGAGCTTCTTCAAAAGCATAATCGATATCAGCTCTTAGAGTATGAAGAGGAACAAGCCCTTTAGAAAGAGTTTCTTGTCTAGCTATTTCAGCGCCGCCTAAACGACCAGAAATAATAATTTTAACACCTTTAACGCCTGTTTTGAAAACCTTTTGTGCTGTCATTTTTTGAGCAGCTCGAAAAAAAGCTCTTTGTTCTAATTGGATAGCTAAATTTTGTGCTACCAATGTAGCCACTTTATCAGGGTTTTTAACTTCTAAGACGTTTAAAATAATATCTTTTTTAATCAATTTTTCGATTTTTTCAACTAATTTATTTTTTTCTTTGTTTTCAGGTCCAACAACTATGCCTAATTTTGAAGTGTATAAAAAAATTTGGATTTGTTCTTTGTTGGTTTTTTTAAAACGTTGAATTTCAATACGGGAAATAGTTGCTTTAGAATAATGGTTATTAATTAAATTTCTGATTTGATAATCTTCAAGAATTAAATTAGGAACTTGTTTATCTTCGGCGTACCATTTGGAATCCCAATTTCTAATGATTCCTAATCTTAAACCGATTGGACTACTCTTTTGACCCATTTTCAACTATCTCCTTTCCTTCTATTTGTTGGATGACTGATTGCTTTTTAACTGTTTTCTTTTCTTCTGCCGTTTTGGAAGAAACAACTATTGTAATATGAGAAGTTCTTTTCTTAATTTTATCAGTTTTACCTTTAGCTCTTGGTAATAAACGAGTTAAACGAAGACCTTCATTAACAAAAATTTCTTTCACGTATAATTCTTCCTCTTTAAGGCTAAAATTATGAACAGCGTTGGCAACAGCACTTTTTAAAAGCTTTGAAACGATTGGAGATGCTGCTTTTGGAGTAAACATCAAAATTGCTTGCGCTTCTCTAACATGTTTGCCACGGATCAAATCCACTACTAAACGTGTTTTTCTAGGAGCAACAGACATCTGATTTGCAATAGCTTTTACATTCATATGTTTAATGCCTTTCTAAATTATTTTTTTTGAATTTTTTTATCTTTTTTAGCATGTCCGCGAAAAGTACGAGTTGGAGAAAATTCACCTAATTTGTGTCCCACCATATCTTCTGTAATGGAAGAAATAATGTATTCTCTTCCGTTATAAACAGCGATTTTATGACCGATAAATTCTGGTAAAATAGTGGTTCTGCGCGAACGTGTTTGAATAACTTTTTTATTTTTTGTTGCGTTCTGTTTTAGTACTTTTGCTAATAAATGTTCATCATAAAAAGGACCTTTTTTAATCGAACGAGCCATAAATTTACCTCTTTATTTTATTTCTTACGACGTTTTAAAATTAAACTATTAGAAAATTTATTTTTTTTACGTGTTTTCACTCCACGAGCTTTTTTACCCCAAGGAGTCATAGGCGACTTACGTCCAATAGGAGCACGGCCTTCTCCTCCGCCATGAGGGTGATCGTTAGGATTCATCGCAGAACCTCTAACGGTTGGTCTGATAGATAAATAACGCGTTTTTCCTGCTTTACCGTTTCTAATCAACTTATAAGTTTCATTCCCTATAACGCCGATAGTGGCTCTACAAGTGGATAAAACTTGTCTAATCTCTCCGGAAGGCAAACTAAGAACAACATATTTCTCTTCTTTTTTAACGATTTGAACAGAAGTTCCCGCACCGCGCGCTAATTGTCCGCCTTTACCAGGTTTTAACTCAATATTGTGTACGAAAGAACCAGCAGGAATATTTTTTAATGGTAAAGTATTGCCTACTTTAATTTCAGCATTAGAACCAGCAGAAATCTCAGTTCCTACAGTTAAACCTTTAGGAGCTAAAATATATCTTTTTTCTCCGTCTTTATAATGGATTAAAGAAATATTAGCGTTACGATTTGGATCATATTCAACAGTAGCAACTTTGCCAATCGTATCGTCTTTATTACGTTTAAAATCAATAATACGATATTTTTGTTTTACTCCGCCGCCGTGATGCCTTACAGTAATTTTTCCTTGATTATTTCTTCCGCCTGTACTTTTTTTAGAACGTAATAAACTTTTTTCAGGTTTGGAAGTAGTGATCTCGTCAAAACTTTGTAGTCTCATATTACGACTGCCATTAGATATAGGTTTATATTTTTTAATAGACATGCAATGGATAACCTTTCTTTAATTTTTTAAAAAAAAATTAATCTTTTATTTTTTTATTTTGAATCAGAATCGCTAAAAATGTCTATTCTTTGGCCAGGAACTAATTTAATGATAGCTTTTTTATAAGATGCCGTATAACCTTCGTATTTACCTTTTTTTTTGTATTTAGGCAAAACGTTACTAGTACGTACAATTAAAACTTTAACATTAAAAATGTGTTCAACAGCTTTTTTAATTTCTATTTTATTAGCTCTTTTATCCACTTTAAAAGTGTATTCGTTTTGTAATTCTAATTTTTTATTAGTAGCTTCAGTGATAACAGGAGTTTTAAGCCATTCATAATATTTAATCATTTTTTAAAACCTCCTCAAAATGAGCAATAGCGCCTTTAGTTACAAATAAACGTTTAGCATTCAAGATTTGATAAACACTTACATGAGAAGCACTTTCTAAAGTTACTTGAGGTAAATTATTAGTAGAACGCATTAAATTTTCAGTTATTTCTGTAACTATTACTAAAACTTTTTCTGTAATTTGTAAATTTTTTAAAATTTTTTGAAATTCTTTAGTTTTTGGTGTTTCTAATTTTAAAGTTTCAACTACGGTTAAGTTATTGTTTTGAGTTTGCAATGACAAAGCGGAATTTAAAGCTAATCTTCTAACTTTCCAATTCATTTTAAAATCATAATCTCTTGGTTTCGGACCAAAAGCAACTCCACCGCCTCTCCATAAAGGAGAACGAATCGTACCGTGACGAGCATTACCTGTGCCTTTTTGAGCCCAAGGTTTTCTTCCTCCGCCGGAAACTGCAGATCTATTTTTAGTTGAATGAGTGCCTTGACGCATTGCCGCTCTTTGTTTATTAACAACATCATATAAAACTTGTTGATTAGGTTTTATACCGAAAACTTGATCTAATAAAACAATTTCTGAACTCATTTTACCATTTTGATCAAAAACATTAAATTTAGGCATTTGGATTCTCCCTTGTCATTTTTTTCACAGCAGTTTTAACTATTAAGAAACCTTTTTTAGGTCCAGGAACATTGCCTTTAATTAAAAATAATTTTTTATCAGAAACAACAGAAACTATTTTTAAATTTTGAACAGTAACTGTTTCACAACCCATGTGTCCAGGTAATTTTTTGCCTTTAATATTACCTTTAATAGGTCCCATTGAACCAGGTCTTCTGTGATATCTAGAACCGTGACTCTCAGGCCCTCTACTTTGGTTATGTCTTTTAATTGAACCAGCAAAACCTTTACCTTTGCTAATTCCTACAACATCAACGATTTCTCCTGTTTGGAAAATATCTTGTGTTAATGTTTGTCCTACTTCTAAAGAAGCTAATTCGTTTTTAAAGTCAGGTAAAAAAGATAACTCTCTAACAAAATACTTAGGAGTAGTTCTGGCTTTACCAAAATGACCGATAAGTGGTTTTGTGGACGATTTTTCTTTTTTAGAAGCGAATCCTAATTGAGTGGCTTGATAGCCGTCTTTTTCTATAGTTTTTTGTTGTAAAACAACATTATCAGAAACATCCACAACAGTAACAGGGATTACAAATCCTTGTTCATCAAAAATTTGAGTCATGCCTAATTTTCTTCCCAAAATTCCTTTAGCCATTTTGATCCCCTTTCTTAAAATTATCAAAATAATTTTTCTCTT
>NZ_AKIL01000015.1 GCF_000309485.1 Milkweed yellows phytoplasma str. MW1 | reverse complement strand
ATATTTTAAATGATTTCTTATAATTTTATTATAAAGGATTTCTTTTTTTTATTTTTGGAAATAATTATTTTTTATTATTTATCAGTGTTTTTAACTCTTATAAAGTTGATAATAGGTTTAATTCGCTTGTTAAATAGTCTTTTTTGAACTCTTTGTGAAACTAAAAAAACACCCTTTAAAAGATTATTTTTCTAAAATAAAGTTTTTCAGGAATAAAAATTTTAAAGAATCTCCAAAGATAACCTAATATCTTTAAAAAATTTTTATAAGCGAAAAAAGGGATTAAAATTGTTAATAAAGTTCTTCTTTTTTATCATTTTCATAGTAAAAATAAAGGAGAAAAAGGATAAAATATTATTGGATAATTGTTTTATATAATTATCATTCAAAAGAAAGGTTTTATCAACTCACGTCAAATAATAATTCCTCAAGATTATATTTTAATAAATTCATCATTATCAAAACATTATTGATTTTATGCCTTAGTGTTTTATTTTTTTTTCATCCCCACAAAGTATTCTCTTTTAGGGGGGTACCGATTTCTAGAGCACTTTTTACTATAAACAAGATTAGATCGTCTTTTTCTAAAATTAAAAAAACCAAATTTATTCCCAAAAATAGAGTCACAAGAAGAACTAAACCTTTTTTATCTTCTAAACAAGAAACTGCAGGAATGATGTTAAATATCCACGATATTATTCCTGATATAGACCATTTATTAACAGAAATGGTCTTGAATTTTTCGGAAGAAGTAGTATCCGCCGTTTCTCTTGTATTTCAAGAGGCCAAACAAAACTGGCAAAAATTTATAACTAGTGTTCCGACAGACAATAAAGAATATTTAGAAAAGATCGTCTTTCCTTTATATCGTCTTCACAATGCAGTTATTTTTCACCTTGTTATGTCGCCTCAAAAAGTAAGAGAGCGCATTTTACCGACTTATAATGCTTTTTTAGCTAAAAATCAAAATTTATTTTTGCCAGTCTCTGTGCCCAAAATCACAGATGTTTATCTCAATCCTCTAGATCATGTCACTTTTAAAATGCAAGAATATTTAAACCAACGTCAATTCATAGTCCCTAATTTTAAAATAAACATCGCTAATCCTTCTTATAATGCTAATATTTTAAGTATGGAAAAAACGATCCCTTCTGTTTATCCTGATGTTTTAGGGGTTTATCTACATAAGACTTTTTTTTCCTTAGAAACCGAGGAAATAGATATAGAAAATTTATCTTTAGAAAATTCTATAGAAGAAATCGTAGTTTTCCGATCCGTCGCTTTTAAAGAAAGTTCTTTCTCTTGGAAGAAAGATATTATCAATCATACAATAGAAAAAAAGCTTTTATCACGTTATTTAGAACATTTTGTTAAATCAGAGGTTTTACCTACTGATGGTATTTTGTTATACGGCCAACGTACTGATGATAAGCAACAATTAGTGGAATTGATAGCGAAACAATTAAAAATACCTTTTTATTATGTTTCGGTTGATGCTTTATTTTTAAGTTTTCAACAGAAGAAAGATGATTCTGATTTAAACCAATTAGCTAGTCTTATTCCTTCTGAACGTTCTATTTTGTTCGTTGATAAAATGGATCTTTTTCCGCCTGAAGAACCTTTTATGACTCGTTTATTGACTGTTTTAAAAGAAATGCAACAAACACGTTCTTTTTTAATTATTGGCAACGTTAATCAATCAAAAAAGATGCAAAAACCTTTTTTTCCTGCATGTGAGAAACTTTTTGCCATTGATATACCTTTTAATTTATGGAATTTAGATGAAAGATATAAATTTATAAAAATAAAGGGTAAAAAAGTTTTAAAGGATGATTTATCTTTAATGCGTTATATTGCTGATAATACTGCAGATTGGGAGCACCAAGATTTAGAACATCTTTTAGACTTATTGTCCGTTTTTCACCAACAAACGTTGGAAAGAAAAACCACTTTAGAAAAAATCCAAGAAAGAATGCATTTTCTGAAACTGACTCGTCTTCATCCGGAATTATCTTGGCCAATATATCAAAAAAATATATTATTTCATCAAGCCGGTCATATTCTAGTCGAAATGGTTTTTAATCCTCCTCTAGGTGGTTCATCGAAAAAAGAGGTAGAAAAACAACCTCCAGCGGGTCCGAAAGTTTGTCATAATTGTTTAACTGTGTTAAATTCAGAAAAAGGAGGAAAAAATGTCGTTTGGCAAACGGATAATTTAATTCATCAAATTTTTTATTCTTTAAGTGGTACTATGGCAGAACAAACTCTATTGGATAACAAATATCAAAGTTTCCATGCTTCTGAAGATTTGCAGAAAGTACAACGATTGATAAAAGACTTGCAAAAACATCAAAAACCGGAATATAAGTGCTTTTTATCTCAAATAACTCCCCAAGAGGAAGATGAAGAGGAGTATTTAGGGATTCTAAATTTTTTTAAAGAACAAAGTAAAATTTTAATCCAAGCAAATAAGCCTCTTTTAGAAGAAATTATCCATGATTTAGAAAATGATCAACCTTTTGAAAGAGAAGAAACAATTCCTCTGGTGTTGCCGCCTTCTTTGCAAGAGAATAACCTTTTCAAAGTTAATAAATTAGAGACCATAATTCATCCATCAAAGAAAATAGATCCTCATCCGAACCTTTCCTTAGTTTCTGAAACAAAAGAAAAAAACATCTCTTCTTATCAAATTGTGGTTTGGACTATGGCTGCTTTAATCCCTCTTTTAAGTATTTACCTTCTTAAAAAAATTTTTAAAGCTTAAATAATGTTTTTTCTTTCGTTGATGAAACGACGAAAAAAGAACCTTTTTTACAATTTAGAACTCTTTTTCATCTTTTTAACTAACCCAAAAAATCTGCTTTTATTATGTTATAATTTCATTAAAAGAGGTAAAATGTGAATTTCTTTAAAATACAATTTATTAGTTTTTTAAAATTATTTAAAAATACACATTTAAAAGAAATTTTATAACAAAAGCAAAAAACAAACTTTTTTTAAGAACAATAATCGGACCTTTTACTTTTTGCAGAATAGAAAAACAGCCTAATCAAACGAAACTATTCATGAAGCAATTACTAAGCAGGTCATGCTGTTATTGGTTTAAAATTAGAACATGCATCTAAGGTCCAAAAAGTAACTATTATTCCGCGCGGAAATACAGATGGTTATAATTTTTAATGATGCCTGCTGAAAAAGAGACTCTTTTTTCTTCTAAAAACAGGATATTGGCGTAAATTACAACTTTTTTAGGCGGTAGAGCAGCCGAAGAATTAATGTTTGACGATATATCTAAAGGAAATTATAGCGATTTTAAATATGCTAACCAAATAGCGATTCAAATGGTCACTAAATTAGGAATGTCTGATTTAGTGACCTGTGCAAGATTCGGTTTTGTCGGATAAACAAGCTGTTGATGTAGAAATTAAAAAAAATAGTGAATGAATCGTTAGAAAAAACGCGTCAAATTATTGTTAAAATAAGTCTTTATTAGAAAAAATATCTCATGAATTGTTAGAAAAAGAAACCATTAACAAAGAATATTTGGAAAATTTACTATAATGAAACAACTTACAAACGTTTTTTCATTATAGTAAAAATGCTTTTTTTCTAGGGATGAAGATTTATCTGTTATTTAATAAGGTTTTTTAAGATTTTTTTTATTTGAAATCGTTAAAAAAACCATCATCAACAATTTTTATCATTAAAGATTAAAAGAGTCTAAAAAAACAACAAAAATACATTTTAAAAAAATATCTACAAAATATTTCAATCAGTTTTGCTTTAAAAAAGGCTAATACCGAGAGATAAATAATCAGTTCCCCTTTTAATTATGTTATAATT
>NZ_AKIL01000016.1 GCF_000309485.1 Milkweed yellows phytoplasma str. MW1 | reverse complement strand
TGTTTTTTGTTTTTTATTTCTCTTTGTTCTTAAAAAGAAATTGTGTTTTTGCTTATACAAATAACAAAGGCGAAAGTTATAATATTTTGTCTATTTTTAATAAAAATAAAATAGAAAAATCTAAAAACTGAATTAAAAAATTTAGAATTAAAATCTCAAAATTTAGAAAATAAAATAGAAAATAAAATAGAAAATCTAAAAACTGAATTAAAAAATTTAGAATTAAAATCTCAACATTTAGAAGAATTAATCAGTAAAATCAATACCCAAAATAAAGAACAAGATAAAACATTAAAAAACAAACAAGATGAAACTGTTTTGAAAAATACTTCGAATTTTGAAAACAAAAAAAATAATTCTGTATATCGTTTTATTGAAATAATTGAAAAAAAAATAAATCAAATAGAAAA
Organism: Milkweed yellows phytoplasma str. MW1; assembly: GCF_000309485.1. GTDB lineage: Bacteria > Bacillota_I > Bacilli_A > Acholeplasmatales > Acholeplasmataceae > Phytoplasma. The sequence goes on along the minus strand of NZ_AKIL01000016.1, from coordinate 5,450 downwards.
AAACTTGATTATTGTAAACAAAGAAGATAAAGAATATCAAAAATTAAAAAGTTATTTATTCTTTTTAAATGAGCAAAAATCTTTATTTCAAAATGAAAAAAAATTAAAAATTCTTTTTAAAGATATTTTCGCAATGGACACCGAAAAAGAAGAGTTACAAGATTTAATTTCGTTTTTTGAACTAAATGATGATGAAGAAGAATTATTTAATTTAGATTCAATCAAACCTAAAGGTTATTTATTATATGGTCCTCCAGGAACAGGAAAAACCTTTTTAATAAAAGCTTTTTCGAACGAATGCAACGCTCACTTTATTAATCTTATTCCTGCTAAATTTGATTGTCAATACACAGGCCAAGGAATAAAAGCATTAGAAAATATTTGGACTGAAGCAGAAAAATATGATAAATGTGTTATTTTTATTGATGAAATAGATGGTATGCCAAATAGAGAAAATGAAAAATTTACAAACAGCAATATAACTAACACTTTATTAGATAAAATAGACGGTTTTAAACAAAACAATAATAAAATTATAGTGATGGGCGCTTCTAATAATATTGATAAATTAGATAAAGCTTTAAGAAGTCGTTTTAGCAAAGAAATTTATATAGATTATTTGCAAAATGAACAAATAGAAGGTTTTTTGAAACATGTTTCTTTGCCTTATAATATAAGTTATCAAGCTTTTAGTTATTTAGAACGAATAGCCAAAAGATGTCAAAATGAGAATCATACAAATGCAAAATATTCCAATCGTGATTTGGCTGATATAATTAAATCAGCATATATAAAAGCAGCTAAATATAAAAAGAAAAACCCTTCACACAACGCAATGTTGGCTTCAGATTTAGAAGAAGCAATGAATTTAAAAGAAAACATTAAAACCAATCCGCGTCAATTATATGAAAAAAGAAATGAATGTGAACAAGAATTCGAACAAGCGAAAAAATTATGAATAGCTTATTGAAAAAAATAAATATGACAAATAAACAAAAATTCATTAAAAACTAATTTTCAACAAGAAAAAATAATAATTCCTAAAAAAGACCAAAAAATAAATCACAGTTTTTATCCATTTTTAAAAATTTAATAAACCTTAACTAAAAAAGTCTTTTTATTGGTGTGTCCCGCAAAGCGACGCCTCGCGATAACGCCATTATTGAGAATCTCTTTGGCCAAATGAAAAGTATCATTAACCAATTTCCTTATTTTTGGAATCAACAATGGCTCTTCACTAAATTAAACTATCATTTGCCCCTTCAATATTCTCAAAATTTGAGATAAATAAATTTTGAATCATTTTTTTTAAATATTAACCTTGAAAAAGGTTACTTTTTGCGCTTTTTTTACAATAAAATAATATAATTAATAATAAAAAATCATTTTCTTTTCATTTTATATTATAGGAGTGTTTTTAACTTTTTTTACCTAAATATATAATATGAAGGGGTAAAATGGGTAAAATATTACAAAAAATATCTTTTTCAATTAGCAAATTTATAAAAAAACATTAGACACTTTTTCGTCTAATGAAAAAATACTTTGTTAGTTTGAAAAGATATGAAATTATCACTTAATTTTAATTCTTAAAGAATAATGTTTTACAGCGCAATTTCTTCAGCTTGTTGGTTTATGATTTGGTTTATTTCGGTAATGTCTTGATCTTTTTGGGTAATTTTTTCTTGATATTTTTTTTCTTTTTGTTGGAAATTAGTAGTTATTAGTAGTTAATTGATTGATTTCATCTTGGAGGGCTTGTTTTTCTTGTTCTTTCATTTTTTTGAAACTCCTTTTTTAAGTTTGGCTAAATAAAAAAACCAAACTTTTTATTTTTAATTAATAAACAATTTGGTTCAATTAGTTGTTTTCTTTTGGTACCACTTTGATGGTTCGCTCTAAATAAAAGAACCAGCACTGACTGGTGATAAAATTTAAGGAAGAAAAATAAAAGGAAATTTCATATAATGTTTAAATTAAAAACAAATTTATTATTTTTTAGAATCGTTTTATTTATTGGTTTAGGATTATTTTTAATTGTTAATAATCAACAAGTAATGGCCGCCCCTAATGAAGAGTTTGTTAGTGATATGAGAATCGTTAATGTGACTGTATCAAATATTAATATTCTTAAAAATCATGAAATATTTAAACAATATTTTGATTTTACACTAACTGGTCCGCGTTATAATGGAAACATAGAAGAATTTGCAATTATTTGGAAAATTAAGAATCCGCCTCGTAATTTATTAGGTGTTTTTTTTGATAATGGGACTAGAGATGATGAAGATGATAAATATACTTTAGAAGATTTAAAGAATATGGGCAATGGAGCCCAAAATATGTATATTTTTTGGAAACATGAACAAAAATAATTTTTCGGAATTACAAAAGTAGTTAGAATAGTGTTTAAATTACAAAATCAATTTCAAATAATAAGTGTTTTTTTAATTAATGTTCAATTGAAAAAACCAATTTAAAATAATTAGTATTTATTTGTATTTATAGGTTTATTATTTATTAATATTAATTAAGTAATGGTGATGAATAATAATACTTGGAACAAGCAATGATGTTTATAATTCTTTAGAAGTCTTTAGAAGAATATAGAAATTATCAAAATTTATTAGTTTCTCAACAAAAAAAAGCACAAGAAGTTATTAATGCTTTTTAACATAAAGTATCAGAATCAGAGAAAAAACTTTTATTTGATAAACTCGAAGTAATACATAAAGAAATTATTAGAACTCAACAAAGACACTTAAATATTCAACAACAAATAACTATAAATTTAATTTTAAATAATGAAATAACAGAATTAGAAAATCTACATTCATCATTAATGCAAGAAATGACAACAATCATCAATAACACACCTCTTTAGGCTTCAAAAGAACAAATCAATCTTTTAAGAAATGCACAAATTAGAATAAATCAAAACCAAGAAAATATAAATACAATATTAGAACAAATAAAAAATCAATCACCTATACTTAGAATTAATTTATCTCTTAATCGTTCTTCTCAAAGACGTTAAAATAATTAATTTTTTAAATCACAAACTCAACACAAAGATTACTTGCCTTAGTCATACAAGAGCGGATGACTTCAACTTTGAACTAACCGAATTCAACCTTGTTCGGAAAACTTTATCTATTTACCAAAATAAACACAATAACTATAAAGTCAAAGAAATCAAATATATTAAAAGAGCCAATTCTTAATGGTGATAAAATTTAACAATTTCCAATATGTTAAAATTTAAGGAAGAAAAATAAAAGGAAATTTCATATAATGTTTAAAATAAAAAAACAATTGAAAATAATAATTTTTTATTTGTTTATTATCTTAGTATTTTTATTTATCATCAATCAAAAAATATACGCTTTACCTGGAATTGATTTAAATATTAGAAGAGCGCAACTTGAAGAAGAAAAAAATAATTTGGTACAAGAATTAACAAACGTTTTTAATGATTTGACTTTAAATACCCAAACACGTTTAAATAGAATGCATCAAATTTCATCAAGAATAGATATAATTCATGATAATATACAAAACATTAACCAACAAATTATTTTAAGAAATCAATACCATATGCAAAGGCAAAACAATTAAAGACGTTAAAACAATTAAAATTATTGAAAAAACCATAAAGACCTTCTTTAGGGTCTTTTTTGTTGCCCAAAATAAATTTAAAAGAAAGGAACTATTAAAATATATGTTTATTAAAAAATCTTATCATCTTTATTCATTAACATCATCTTTATTTTATTAATCCCTTTAATTTTTATTAATTATTTAATCAAATTCTTATCTTTTTACTTGTCACTTAAGAGCCATCCAAAGACTAAAATAAGGAATAGTAGTGGTTCAATTTTATCAATATCTAACTACTACGAAAACTAATAATCATGCGGAACCTAATTAATACTTGGCTAACGAAGTTAAATAATTGGTTTGTTGGATATTAGTAATCATTTTTCTTTAATCATCAAAATAAGTGGCTTAACTTAACCTTATTCAGCATTATTTTATTATTCCTACCTCATCTTTTATTTTTAATTGATTTTCTTTTAAAAGTTTTATTTTATACAAGCGAATTTATTTATTATTTAGGCCAATATATCATCTCATTATTTAAGAAAGGGAAATAAAAATGCAAATCAAACTATCTCAACGTACCAAAGAATGGTATCAACACTGCAAACAATATATTAACACTTCTTAAATCGGCAGTATTACAGGCAATGATAAATTTAGAACCTTAGAACAATTAGTTCATGACAAAATTTTTGGTACTACTTTTACATCAAAAAAATACACCGAACGCGGAAATAAAAACGAACCTCTAGCGAGAACTTTTTTCGAAAAAATCACGAAACTCACTTATCCTGATACTACCTTTACGGATGACAAAGAAAAAATGTTTTCCGCTGCTTTTAGACATTTATAATGCCAAAACAAAAACTCTCTTAGAAATCAAATATCTGTTTTGGAGTAAAGGAGTATCAAAATAAGTATCAGGAGTCATTTTATAACATCCTAATCGGATTTAGTTTGGGTTGTTTGATGATGTTATGATCTTTTTAAATAGTGATTAATCGCTGTTTCTTTTTTCGATTATCATTGAAGTCTTCTCCATAGAATATTTTTACTTTTATAATGACATCTTTTTCTTGAGGTTTTTTGTTGGCATCCCAGAAAACAAAGGTTTTTATGACCGCAATTTTGTTTTCAAGGAGTTCTTCTAAAGTGTATTTACCATCTTTATGAACATATTCTGATTAAAAGGTTTTAGGATAGGAAAATAGACTACTCATATATGATACCTTAAGGAGGGTTTTTGAGGCGATAATAGCTATAAAGAGGAATTCCCCTCGTCAAAAAATGCCATTAATGGTTGTATAAGGGTTTTTTTGAGACGTCACTATGCCCGTAGTAGTTATATACGGGCTCTTCAAGATTCCAATTAGGAGAAAATTCGATATTGGAAGTTATTTTTAATATTTTAGGAATATTTTTTATATCTAGGATGTTAATATCGTATCTTTTTAATTCGGGTTGAGCGTTCCATTCATATTTAAGGGTTTTGAGGATCAGCTAGATTTATTGGCGTTTTGATTCGTTATGAAAATAGCTAGAGGAGAAGATAATTTTTATGAAAGAATAAAATATTGATTAATAAAAAATAATTAAGAAAATTTTTTTTAAAGATTTAATTTTAGTCACGGTTTGTTTCCTCCTTTAAGATTTTTATTTTATTTTATGGCCTTACCCATAGTGTTGTATATGTTTTAGCAAAAGAAAAAGCCCTTATTTTGTCTGTATAGAGAAAATCTTAGTATATTTTGCAAAAGTCTTGTTGATAACACTAAAAAATAAACTTAATAACAAAATACGAGTGTATGTTTTTATCAAGTTTAATGGTTTTTTTTTAAAGCGCTTAC
>NZ_AKIL01000017.1 GCF_000309485.1 Milkweed yellows phytoplasma str. MW1 | reverse complement strand
AAATCAAATAATATAAATATTGTTGATAATGTAACAAATGAAATAAAACAAATAAAAGAAAAATTAATAAAAGAATATGAAGATGTTTTTAAAACATATGATGATCAAATAAAAACATCGTTAACAAAGAATAATGAACAATTAACTTCAATAAAAACAAATTTATCAATTTCACCATTTAATGAAGATAATTATCAAAATATTAATGATTATTTTCAACATTATATAGAAGATTTGAAACAAATAAAAACATTATTAGATAGTGAATTAAATAATACAAATATTGATAATGTAAGATTAACAAATGAAATATTAGTTAAAATAGAAGAAATAAAAAAAGATTTAAAAAAACAATATAATAATGTTAATAATAACTTTGATAAGAAAATAGGAACATTAAAAAGTCAAAAAGATCAAATTGAACCAACAAAAATAGACTTAGAAAAAGAATTAAATTTAAAAAAACAATATAATGATGTTCATGATAACTTTAACAATCAAATAGGAATATTAAAAGATCAAATTGAACAAACAAAAATAGACTTAGATAAAGAATTAAATTCGGTATTTCAGCAAATCAAAGAAAAAAAAGACACATTTGAATATATTAAAGATGAAATTAGAAATCAATCAAAAAAATTAGAAAAAAAATTAGAAGAAAAATTAGAAGAAGATATAATGTCCAATGTGCAAAAAAGTATTGGAGAAAATATTCAAAAATTGTATAAAAAGGATTCATGGAGTTCATTAACTTATCCATTTGTACAAATAAATAGTTATGATATTCCGAAAACAATAACAGCTATACATGAATCAGGACATACTTTAACTTTTTTATATCATCTTAAAAAATATTCGCGAAATGAACAAGAAACAAAAGAAAATATACAAAATAAAATAAAAACATTTATAGATAAAGTTACAATTAAACCTGATTCGGATGAAAAATATGAAGGATGTTTTTTTCATCGTCCATATGGAGATGTCATACACGATATTCAAGTTAATTTAGCAGGTTTAGTTGCAGAATGTTTTATACAAAATCATTCGATTGAAGGTAAAACTGGATTTTATTCAGATTTTAATCATGCAAGAGTTGCTTTAGAATCAATAATAGAAAAACAATCAGACAATCAACAATTCAGAAAACATATTGCTGAAGTAGAAAAGATTATTTTCCAAAATAGAAACATTTTAATACAGTTGTTTAACAAATTATTAGAAAAAGAAACATTATCTTCAGAAAAAGATTTAGATTTTTTTACAAAATTATATACACAAATCAAATGATTTATTAGACAAAAATAAAAAAAGCTAAAAAAGAACAAAACCAAGATTAACAAATTTAATAAATATATGATATTATTGAGTCAATCTAGTTATTATTAGATAAACTTAATTAAAAATATTTATTGCGCTCTAAAAGTTAAGGCAACTTTTTTACTTTTTAAAAATTCTTTAAGACTAACCTTTACGTTAGTCTTTTTTTCTTTTATGGAGCCCACTGCGACCGATTGTTTGGGCTCCTATTCAAAAAAATAAAATAAACTATACTAATCCTTACATTAATATATATAGTGTATTTTTTAAAAAAGTGCCACTTTTTTGAAATTTTATTCCACTTTTATTTACTTTGATTTTGACTATTGCAAATAAGGCATCTTTGAGGCCAGGCTTATGTTGTAGTTTGTTTGGTTTAATTTACCATATTTATCTTTTTTGTTTGAATCAAGTATAGAGTAGGT
>NZ_AKIL01000018.1 GCF_000309485.1 Milkweed yellows phytoplasma str. MW1 | reverse complement strand
TAGTTTAATTAGATTTATTTTAAAATAAAATATAAGAGTTAGGGGAACAATATAAATGCAAGTTACTGATGTTAGAGTCAAATTACATAAGAGCGAAAATAGATTAAGAGGTGTTGCTTCTGTTACTTTTGATAATGCCTTTGTTGTTCATTATATTAAAATTATTGAAGGAGAAAGAGGCATTTTTATTGCAATGCCTAGTATTAAAACCAATTCTGATGTTAAAAAACCTAATTATATTGATATAGCTCATCCTATCAATACTGAAACAAGAACTATGATTGAAAACACCATCATAGAAACTTATAAAGAGATAGTTGAAAGAGCAAGATTAAATGAAGAAAAAAAACAAACTCAATTAGAAGAAGATTCACAAACTGAAACTGAATCACAAACAAATGAAGAAGATTCTTCAGAAGAATAAATTTAATAGAAAATAAAGAATGAAAAAAATATTTTTTTGAAATAGAGGTTAATAATTCGTTGACTCATAGTATGGAAAATTACAATAATATATATAACAACCAAGAACAAACCCATAAAAATCAAAAAACATATTTTTTTCTTTTTATTTGTGGTTTGTTATTGTATGCTTTAGTTTTTTTACCTATTAATTTTTATGGTTTTTTGGATAACAAAGAAAATTATAAATTACCACTTCAATATGCCTTAACAATCATTATTTTGTTTTTTGCAGGTTGTCATGTTATTATAGAAGGTTTTGTAGACACTTATCAAGATACAAAAGAAAATAAAAAATTTACCCCAAACGTTCATATTTTAATGACTTTAGGTGCTTTGGGGGCGATGTATTTACAAAATTTTAACGAAGCAATTTTATTGATTATTATTTTCGCTACTGCTAATTTTTTAGAAGAATATATTGAAAATAAAAACCAAAAAGAAATTAAAAATCTTTTAAAAATGGCTCCTACTCAAGCAAGATTGTTAAAAGAAAACGGTGAATTTGAATTAATAGAAGTAGAAAAATTAAAAATAGGCGATAAAGTTATCGTCTTAAATGGAGATCAAATTCCTTCTGATGGTATTATTATTTCTGGAACTTCTTCTATTGACGAATCCAGCATTACGGGAGAAAGCATTCCCGTTGATAAGAAAGTAGGTGATAAAGTTCTTGGTAGTAATATTAATGGCAATAATACTTTAATTGTTGAAATTATCGCTACAGTAGAAAATAATATTTTTACCAAAATTATTCAATTATCTTATCAAATGAAAAATAATATGTCTAAAAGAGCTAATTTAATTAAAAAAATAGAACCTTTATATGTAAAAGTGATAATGTTCATTTCTGTTGGTATTTTATTATTTAGTCAAATAATACATTATTATTTTGACCCTTCTATTCATTATTTCGAATTTAAACATATTTTTAATAAAAGTATGGTCTTTTTAACTGTAGCTTCCCCTTGTGCTTTGGTCGCTTCTGATGTCCCTGCTACTTTTGCTTCTATTTCGCATTTAGCTAAAAATGGTATTTTATTGAAAAATGGTAATTCTTTAAGTAATTTATCCAACATTAAAGCTATTGTTTTTGATAAAACAGGAACTTTAACTACCGGCAAAGCTACAGTCAAAGAAATTTTTTTCCATTCGGAAATAGAAGAAAAAGATAAAATAGATTATTTAACTATTTTATCTAAAATGGAACAAAAATCTAACCATCCTTTAGCTTTTGCCATCAATAAATATTTAAGTCAAAGTTTTACATTAAATAATGTTCCTGAAATGCAAGTTGATAATTTAATTGGTGTTGGTTTAGAATCTTGTCATGAAGGTCGTCAATATAAAATAGCTAAATACAACTCTTTCCCTAAAGTTTCTGAAGAAATAGAACTAAAAACTAAAAATCTTTTAGAAAAAGGTAATACAGTGCTTTATTTTAGCGAAAATGGCAAAATAATTATGGTAATAGCTATTTTGGATGTATTACGTCCTGAAGCTGAACAAATGGTGAATTACTTTAATGAGAATAACATTCATACAATCATGTTGACAGGCGATAATGAAAAAAATGCTATGGCAATAGGAAAACAATTAAGCGTGGATTATGTTTTATCTGATTGTTTGCCAGAAGATAAATCTAATAAAATAATCGAAATCAAAAGCAAATACGATATGGTAGCTATGGTAGGTGACGGAATAAACGACGCCCCTGCTTTAGCTAATTCTGATGTAGGCATTACCGTGCAAGAAGGCACCGATGTGGCTATCGATATTGCCGATATGGTTTTAATGAAAAATAATTTAAATAAAATAACTTACGCTCATAAAGTTTCTAAGAAGTTAAATAGTATAATATTTCAAAACATTATATTTTCTATTGGGGTTATCGTTATTTTATCTGTAACTAATTTTATCGCTGATATTAAACTACCTTGGGCTGTCTTTTTACATGAGATTAGTACTATTTTAGTCCTTGTAAACTCTTTAAGAATATTAACCAACATTAAAGAAAAAGATCAATTTTCCTCTTTTTCGACTAACTAAATGAACTAAATATTGATTATAAAAAAAAGCCACTATATCTTTTTTTAGTGGTTTTTAACTTATATAATAGTTTTTTTTTACATAAATGTTTTTAATATTAGAAAAAGCTATTCTATGCAGAAGAAAAAGAGTGATATTATGTTTAAAAAACAAGATAAAAAGTTCCGATTGAACATAATTTTAAAAAAGGTCGATCCTAATACAGTTAAGATTGTTGTTTTTAAAAATTTAGCTCGTAAAACTCATTTTAAAGCTGATTCTAATATACTTTTTGTGAATCCTAATGTTTTAAAAAAATGGTAGAACAATTTTTACAAGAAAAAAGGTTAAAACAAAACCAAAAGCAAAAGACTAAATAGAATAATGATTAATCGACTCTTTTAATTATTTTAAAAATCTTCCCTTAATTAAAAAACTTCTCTCACGTTTCGACACAGAAAAAAAAGACTACTTGAAATCAAGTAGTCTTTTGTTCGTCTTCGCCTTTAAATTGTTCATATTATAAGCGCATATCTTCAAAACCATTTTTTTTAATATCTTTATAAAATTTAAAATAAAAATAATAAGTAACCGAAAAGAGAAGGATTGTGTTCGTTGTTAGATTGGCAAAATGATATCCTTTCCAAGAATTATCCGCATTTTCATATTTGTTCCAAGTCGATGAAAGGCTAAACCCTAAAATAATGATGAAATAAATTCTTAAAAACGCTCTTAATAAAGCGAAAAACATATCAATACGAGGTTTTTTAAAAGGTATCATACTTCTAATCATTATTCCTTGAGTAACGACTGTATAAAAGCCAGAAATAGAAGCGATCGTGATGCCTAGTTGAAATTGTTTTTCTCTTTCTCCTTGTAACCTATCTTTTAAACCTTTGATTAAAGAGTATATGTTTGTTCCAAAAAAACCAAAAATAACGGTGAAAACAAAACCTAAAATCATATTTAATAATAAAGTTTTTTTAATTGTTTCAAAAACTCTTTTTAAGTTTTTATTTGCTAGATTAGCCGAAATAATAGACAATTGAGCCTCTTCTAAAGCAAAGCCAAAATTCAAACCAATGGCTGCTATGCCATCACCTATTTGAACCGCGCTTAAACTTCCGCTTGGATAAATTTTCCAACCAATAATAAGTACAATTAGTCTTCCGCTTTCATAAATTAGTCTTCCGCCCAAAATAGGTAAAGCTAATTTTAAAATATTTTTCAATATATTAGTTTTATTGTTATCCACTTGTTCGCTGTCTGTCAATTCATCTTGATCTCTTTTTAAAGAAATAACAAAGAAAACCGTTAGAAAAATAGTTACTAAAAAACTCGATAAAGCGGTAGAAACTCCTAACCAATAAGGATCTTTCTTATCAAAACCATAAACGAATAATAAATTGATAGATACTTTAAAAAAAACAAACAAAGCGTTGGAAAGATAAATAGTTTTAATATTCCCTTTTGCTCGTTCTAACCCTAACAAGACCGTATTAACAGCCATTAAAACTCCTGAAATAATTAAAAAAATATAATATTTATGAACTGTTTTAAAAACTTTTTCTTCTGTGCCGGAAAGGACTTTATGTAAAATAGGACTGCCGATTATTACAGCTATTAAAGCGATGCCAAAAGCAATACCTATAATAGAAAAAAGAGTGGTTTTAATCATTTTTTTAGCAGTTTTATAATTCTTTTTAGCATATTCTTTACCTATTAAAACTATGCCTGCTGTAGCCAAAGATAAACCCATAAAAGAAAACATATTTTGAACACTGCTGATTATAGCAAGAGAATCGGTAAATTTTTCAGACCCTTCGGGTTGAATTGCCATAAATAGATCGATATTTTTAGGCATCACTTGAAAAGCTATATTGGTTAAAGAGATAGGGACGGCCAACATTAAAAGGACTTTAAATAAATTGCCTTCTAAAAATAATTTTTGTTTGGCTTTTTGCTTTAATTGTTTTTTGTTAGAACGTATTTCTTGTTTAGACATTCTAATGAAACTCCTTTATTTATTTAAAAAATAACAATATATTTTTTTATAAAAAGATGTTTTAATTTTATTCACAAGGCCAAACATTGTGCATTTTATTTTTGGAATTTTTGTATTGAATAAAATCTTTTAAAAACTTTTTGTCCATCATCATCATATCTTCAATAGGCAAATTTTCTTCATTGAACCATTTTAAATCAGAAACTTCATCATGTTGTTGGTTAGGTTGTCCTTCTGTTTTGCTAACGATAAAACCCATCACTACAGGATAAACAATATCTCCATTAGGATAAATGATTTTAATATCTTCTCCTGCGTATGTTTTGAAGCAATTCATAGTAACAACATCTAAATCAGTTTCTTCTTTTAACTCTCTTAAAGCGGCTTCTTTGAAATTTTCTCCTAATTCCATAGCTCCGCCATGAAGACCCCAAATTTGAAAATCTTTTCTAAATTGAAGCAAATATTTATTATTTTCATAAACAATAATAGAAGTTCCTGGAGAAAAAATCGGATCGTTCCCTATTTTACTACGTAATCCCTGAATATAAGACATTTTTTAATTACCTTTCTGTTGTTACTTTTTTCAAACATTTATCGAAAAATATTAATTTTTAAATAAATAATGATTATAAAAACATATGTAACAGCTTAACCAAAAAACAAATGCTTACAACTTTAATAAACCAAAATCATTTTATAAATATTAATTAAAAAATGTTAATATTTTTCTATGTATAATTGCTTATA
>NZ_AKIL01000019.1 GCF_000309485.1 Milkweed yellows phytoplasma str. MW1 | reverse complement strand
TATAAATCAAAATATAAAATTTTTTTTATTATATTAATGATTTGTTTAGTTTTATGGACACGACAAATTTATGCTTTTAATCCTAATGATTATGAGAAAGATAAGAGCCAAAAACATTTTTTTCAATGTTGGAGACATGAGGATGTTCATATTTTTGCTGATAACGCAAGAGTTTTTTATGATATTCCTGGAATTACATTGGTACCTTGTCGAACTTTATCAAGAATATGCTAATAAAAGTCAATTAGTAGGGAATGCTACTGGTATCGCTCTTAATTTTGTGCCACCCGCAAAATTATTTTGGAACGGGTTTAAAACATTTATGGCTGATAAAATATTAGATCATAAAGATGATGGAGTATCTATGATCAATGATATAGTTAGATATTATATTTTAAACGACGAAGGAAAAGCGTTTTTCTTTTTTGAAACGAATCAATTAGACGAAATTAAACAAGTAGATATCACTTTTTGTGATTGCGATATGTCTCCTTCTTTCATTACTAGTGTAATTGAATTTTTAAATCATTTAACTAAATTTTTAGATGATCCTGATTTTGATAATTTAATAGAGAAATTAATATCAAAAGGTGAATTTTCTAACAAAGAGTTAAAAGAAATGGGTATTCAACAAAGAGATATCGAACAAATATCACAATACCAAAAAAATCCTAAACCTATCAAAAACAAAGTTAAAGAATATATAAAGAAAAAAATAAATCAAAAAGTAGGTCATGCTATTGCTAAAACCGCTCTAAAAACAGGAACTAAAAAAGTAGTAGGAAAAACTTGGGGTAAGGTATTATTTCCTGAAGTGTTTGAAGTTATTGAAATGGGCGAAAAAAAATATGAATCTCAAGCTCATATTAAAAATAATATTCATTTTGAAATCAAAAATAATAGTTACGAAACGACATTAGGGTTTGCAATAAATTTTCCTAATAAAAATGAATTAGAAATATATGAATTGAAAAAAACTTCTGACTGTCCTTTTACGACTAAATTAATTAATAAAGTTAATTTGTTTGATTCTACGCATATGTTAATCAACTTAATTCAACCTAAACGCGGTTTAGTTCCTAATAAATATTTAAATATTTATTTCGGAAAATTAAAATAATGTTTCCTTATAAAATTTATTTTTTAATATTTCACATTTTTAGTTGTTTAATTGCTATATATATATCGTTTTAAAAACAAAATATTTAGATTTTATTATCGACCCTTCCAGTCGATTTTATAAAAATAATTTTAAAACTTATATTAATAATAAAAAAGAATGTCAACAAAATATACAATCAACTACAAAAAAAATTAATCAAATTTCTCAAAAACAAAAGATTATGGATGACTCTCAAATTCTTACATCATATAAAAGTGTTTTTCAGAAATTGACTTTTTTAATCTTATTGACAATTATATCTACAATTATTTCTTATTTATTTTTAAATAGTATTACTGATTTTAACAAATTAGTATACTACTTGTTTATATTTTTCGTTATCATAATCATTATTTATTTTATTTGTTATTGTTTATGTAATATTTATGTATTTACTAGTTTGATATTACGTTTTATTCTTTTTTAAATGCTATTCTTTGTGGAATAATGTTATCTTTTGTATATAGATTAGAATACTTAGTATTAACATCTTCCGAAAATAAAGAATTCGCTCAAATAATTTTAAAATATTTTTTATTATTTTTTGTTTTTACTCCTTTATTATTAACTTTAATTATTATT
>NZ_AKIL01000020.1 GCF_000309485.1 Milkweed yellows phytoplasma str. MW1 | reverse complement strand
CTTTATTAATTAATAAAGAATTTCAATTTGTAAAGAGTAAATTTTTTAGAATAAATTGAGGTTTTCTATTGGTTTTTATAATTTTAGAGTTCTTAGAAACGCTTTAATATAATTAAAAAAGGAGTTTTATATAAAAATGGATAATAGATTAAATAAACATTTTTATTTTATTTTTGATTATGTCTATAATGTTTTCGGTAATTAAATATAAAGAATTAAACGATAAATATCAATTAAAATCTAAGGAATTAAGAGATTTAAAAAAATTTTATTCCTTTGAAATGAAAATACAATTTTTTTGCTCTCAAAAAGAAGGGATGCGTCAAAATGAGCTATTAAAAAGAAATTAGATATTAAAAATATCAAACAAATTTATCGTTGGCGCTAATAGGTTACATAATAATCAAAGTTATCGTTTGCAACAGGGCGCAAAAATAAACGCTATAATGGTGTAATATAACTAATTAATACGCAGGTAATAATTGCGTAATATCACGATAAAATTAGAAATACCGTCGGTTCTTAAATTGAAAGAAATAATAATTACAACAGACACGAAAGCAGAATGATACGAAATAATTAACCAAGAAGTTCTCGTAAGACGATAACTCATACGGACAAAGGTCAGAGACCGCTAAGCGAAAAAGAAAACATAGCAAGAATGAAGTCTAAGTCAGCAAGTTATTAAGGAATCCGATTATTTTGAATTTTAGTTTGAATTACATCTAATATAAAATAAATCGGGGAAATATTTAGATATTATCACGAGTAGCGAGAACATCGCGAATTCAAATATGTTCTACCAAAATTCGGTAGCATTATCGCACCTAAGTGAGTTAAGGCGCAATATATACGGATATTTGAGAATCCTAAAAGCTATATTATATTAGGGAATAAAAAGCCTAATAGGCACAAGAGCAAAGAGGCTGGTATAGTGTAAGTTGTATCAAAGCAAAACTTAATTTGGAATAATTAAGATAATCGGACTGACCACGGAGAGGGATAACAACCCTTACAGGGCCAAAGTAGCTAACCAAAGTATGAAGGCGCTTTGCTGAAAACCGTGTGCTTGGAAACTTGCTTGCACGGTTTGGAGGGAGACCAGTTTGTAATAAAGTTAGGAAATACAAAGCTCTGATCTAACTGAAACGTATCTGATTTATCCCTATATACCGAATGTAAAGGCGTTGATGAATTGTTAAAATTTATGGATTAAATTCTTATAAAAACATTTTGTCAGTTGATAAAAAACATATGAAATTAATAAACAAAATAAATCCCAAACTATCAAAAGGTCAAACACTTCATTAACCTTAACCTAATTAAGTTGTAAAAATGCCTAAAATAAAAATAATATAGATATAGAAAGGAAGAAAAACTCATGACTAAATTCACAAAAATAATCAGTTTCTTGATTTCATCGAAGAATAAAATTCCAACAGAAAACTAACTAAAACAACTTTTTTTCCAAGAAGACGGCATAATTATTGATTTAATCAGTGAATGCGATTCCAACGGAGAAGAACTAATCACAACAAATCATTACAAATCTGATTGCAAAACCATTGATGACATCGAGGAATACGGTCATAATGACGACAGTGCAAAAATTTGGTTTCACGTTGTTATTGTTTTTATTCATAAAATATTTTCTAAAATTTGTAAATAATATGGCCTTTTAATCATCAACGAAAAAAGTATTAATGGTCATGGAAAAATTAAGTCAGTAAACTAAATTTCATTATACAGAATGCAGAAGAAAAAAATAAATATTATCTTTAAACATGCTATGCTGAAAATTATAGAACAAAGGTTACGAAAAAGGTTTAACAATAGATGTTTAATATCTTCTTATATTTTTTAGTTAAAATTGTAGCTATGCAACAAGCAATAACGAAAACTCTTAAAAACTAAAACAAATTGTTAATCCAAAATCCTTAAAATAAATAAACTGTATTAAAATACAGTGTATTGAATAACAGTCTATTTATAAAAAGAAAAAATTGTCAAATAAAAAAATGAAAAAAAATAAACAAATCAAAAAATCTTACTTAAAAAGGAGAAATCAACATGGGAGAAAATAAAATGAAAAAATCAAAACCTTTACAAAAAAAAACTGTTATTTCTATCTTTTTATTTTTATTATTTATTTTATTATCATTGGTATCTTTTTATAATTGTAAAATAACAACAAATATCAAAGAGCAAATGAAAAAAACTAATCATGAAATAACAAAGATTAAAAAAGATTTTCAAAAATTATCACAACTAACCGAAAACAAAATTCAACAAATAGAAAAAGCAAATCATTTTGACATTTCTTCTTTATTTTTCCAAAAATACAAAGTAGTTGAAAAAGATTTGGTAATTAATTTATTCAAATCAGCGAAAAAAGAAGCACAAAAAAATAAAATAATGGAGCTATTAATTTTTCTTGATCAATGTGACACGATTTTTACAGATTTAGGTAGTTTGGAAGCTAATTCGGATACAGCAAAAAATGTTGTTAATCAATTCAAAACCGAATTAACTTCAAATGAAAATGATGTTTTAACCATCCTGTTTTTATTATCGCAGCAACTAAAATCACTTTTCAGAAAATTAGATGAAGCTATTAAATCAAGATTTGATTATAAAACAGAAGTTAAAGTTGGCGATTTTAAAAATCATAAAGATTTTTTAGAATTTATGATTAAAAAAAGAGGTAATGAATATTCAGAAAAAGCCAAAAATTATTTAGTTGAAGATATTAATAACAAATTAAATGAATTATTACTTTCAAGAGAAAAAGAAATAAAATCTAATAGAGTTTTAGAAAACTTTTTAAAAGTTATTACAAGAGTCAATGAGAGAGCTATCAATATTTCGAATACAAATAGAGGCAATTCCGTTAAGATTACTATTGAAGATATTCAAAAAGCTTATGCCAAAGTTTACAATACTGATGAATTTCCAGAACCAATATTAAAAAGAGTTATTTATAAATCTGATGATAAAACAATTGATTACATCGAAAAATACGAATACGATTCCAATGAAAAAATAA
>NZ_AKIL01000021.1 GCF_000309485.1 Milkweed yellows phytoplasma str. MW1 | reverse complement strand
GTTAAATGATTAAAATTAAATTTGAGATATTAAGATTTATTTAATTGTATATTAAAATTTGTCATTTGTCAATATTAAAATATAATTATTTAGATTAATAGTAAAATCGACTAGATAAATATCTTATTTAAACGCTTAAAAGTAGTTCAAAGCACTTCGTTATCTTAAAATCTTATAAAAGATAAAACCTTACTATTTAAATAAACTTGTTTATATTTGTTGAGAATAACATTTTCAAATATTCCAAAATAAAATAATTCTTTTGAGATATTGAAATGTAATATATTCATTAAAATAATATTTTACATTATTTTGTTTAAAAATCAAAACATTTTAATAAAAAAGATGAAAAAGTTTTTTAAGTCTTTATTAGGTCTTATTTAAAAGAATTTTTTCTTGAAAATATCTTTTTTTATTAAAAATACCGAAAAAACATCTTTTTATTATTTGGAAGTAAAATAGATTTTTTCTTTTTTTGACAACGGTATTTTACCTTACTGAAAAGATTATTTTTTTCATTAATTTTTTCCTTAAAAGTCGTTATTTGATGAACTGGGTCAAACAAAAATGTTTCATAACACTAAAAATACTATATAATAAAATGGATTTAAAGAATATATTTTTTGACATAAACATAATTATTAATAGAATAAATTTTTCTTCCATAAAAAATAAGAATTAAAAATTGAAAAAAATTTTATTTTTATTTGAGTTATTATATGCAAATATTATATAGGAGAATAATAAAAAGTTATGAAAATGAATATTTTTAAACCTAATAAAAAACACTTTTATATTATTTCTATTTTATTTTTAACATCGGTGATTTTTTTATTAATTATTTCTCATGCTTTAGCCGTGACAAAAGATGCAATTAAGAAAAAAACTGATAAAGGAATATATGAATTATCCAAACAAATATCGCACGAAATAAAACAAAAATCGCACAAAATAGATGAAGTGACCAATAAATTCTTGGAAAAAATGGATTCATGGGATAAAGATCTTAAAGAAGACAAAGATAAAATGGTCAAAGATTTATCTAAAGCTTTAAGATTGAAAATGGATAATTTAGAAAATTCCCTTACTAAAGAATTAATTCCTAAACATTTAGAGCAATTAATTAAAAAAGCGGAAGGCAAAATAGAAGCTTTCAATACTCAAGAAATTACTCAAAAAATATTAGTTATTTTAGACCAAAAAGTAAAAGCTTTAGCAGATGATTTAGCTAAAACAATAAAAATAGCGATTTACAATTTAGGCCAAAGCATTGAAAAAGATAAAAAAACATTAATGGATAATATTACAGGTAAAATCAACTCATGGGATAAAAGCCTTAAAGAAGATAAAAAACAAATTATTGAAAAAATTTCTACAGCATTAGATAATTTAGAAAAAGCTACTAAAGCAGCTAAGGAAAAAATGGAAGATATTGAAGATAATATTCATGTGAAAGATATTGTGGAAAGTTTAAAAACAAGTATTAATCAATTGCCGCCCCAATTAATTCAAACAATAAAAGATTTGATAAAGGAGAGTTTGCCGACATGGTTAGGAGGGGGGTACAACTCCAGATAATAAAAAATCCAAGGCTGATCCCAATGAAAACAATCCTGCTTTATCATCCGTCACCTCAAACACCACCAACTCTTCAGTTAGCAAAATAATATCGTTGTTTAGTCCGTGGTGGAATTCATAAAAAAATAAATTTACAATTCTTTTTTATAAAACTAAAACCGTTATTTTTATAACGGTTTTTTTGCTAAATTGCTTTATATAATTTGATATTTATAAAAAGAGTAATATTATTATTTTCTTTGTTAATATTAGAAT
>NZ_AKIL01000022.1 GCF_000309485.1 Milkweed yellows phytoplasma str. MW1 | reverse complement strand
AAAATATTTAAAATTTAACTATCCGTTAATATTATATATTAACATTTGACTTAAGAAATAAGAAAAATTACTTTATTATCTTTCGTTTTATAACAATTTTTGCCCTATAAAAGATTTATTGAGTGGTTTTATTTAAATAAGATGGAAACGTTGGACCAAAGAAGGTATTTCTTCTTGTTTTAAACTTTTTTTAGTTTTTTAGTAAAAAAGTCTTTATCTTGTCAAAAAAACGTATAATGGAGTTATTATATCAGATAAAAAGTGAAAAAATTATGAAGAAAAACAATTTATGGATTAATATAAAAAGCCTAAAAAAAATCCAAATAACTGCTATTATCGTAATAGTGATCATTTTTTTCTTTTTTTAGCGTTTATAAGTGGTTTAAAAACTTTCGGAAAACAACTCCTATCCTTCATTTTCTGTTCCAGAAAACACTTCCCAACCAATAAACAAAAATAATATCTCACAAGATGATAAGCAAAAAGATCCTATTTTAAAGGACAAAATCAACCTTACCCCTTATTTAGAATATTCTGATAAAGAAGGCAACACCATCAGAGAATGCCGTTTTTTTGAACATATGTAACCAAAGCGGTTGATAATTTAAACCAGTTAAAAGTTCTTCAAAAACCTTGTATTTTCCATTCCGACCAAGAACCTCAATATACAGCGAAAGTTTTTCAAAATTTATTAAAACAAAAAGGTTATCGCCAAAGTTGCTCTAATGAAGGTGTTTCTTCTCAAAACAGTTGTATAGAGTCTTTTTGGTCTAATTTTAAAGGCGAACAACTTTATTTAAGAGATTTAGAAAACACGAACACTAAAAATTAAAAAAATGATTACTCAATATATTTATTATTACAACCGCAAAAGAAGTATGAAATATTTAAATTATTTTTCTCCTAAAAATTTTAAAATGCGTCAAAATATCCCTTTTAATTTTCCTAAAAAAGGTAATAAAATCAATAAATAAGTCTTTTTATCAACCTTTTAAAAAAGAGTTTTTTTACAATATAATAGGGTTAAAATATATAAAAAAGGCTTTAAAAGTGAAAAAACCTTTCTTAAAAAGGATTTTGATATGGTTAGAAGTATTTGAGAGTTAGAAAAGAAGCTTTTCTGAGTTTTTTTAGAGAAGATGATTTGGGAAGAGTATTAAATCAATTCCTTAGGAATCAGTTTTATTATAAAAATAAAAAAACCCTCTTAAACGCTAGATATTTAGCATTTTCAACCCAAAATAATAG
>NZ_AKIL01000023.1 GCF_000309485.1 Milkweed yellows phytoplasma str. MW1 | reverse complement strand
AATAATATTTATTTTTTTAATTCTTAAATGATAAAAAATACTATTTTCTTTCATAATAGTATAAACTTTTTTATTGGCGATGTTTTCATTAAAAGTTTTTTGTTATAAATCATTGATTTTACGATGACCGTAAAAATATTGTTCGCGTAAACATAAAGCTTGAATTCGATTTTGTTGTAATAAATGTTTTTATTTTTGGCTTTGATTTTATTTTCAACTTTCAACCAATAATAAGTGCTTCTTTTAATTCGGATAGTTTTTAAAATGGTGGTTAATTTAGTTTTTGATTAAATTGTTTAACCAATTCAAAAACTGTTTTTTTATCAGTTTTTTGATTTTTTTTCATTATAGTTTATAATAATTTATTTTTTTGTTTTAATATTTCTTTTTATTTTTCATGATTGAAAACATTGTTTCCTTTTTTATATCATATACATAAACCATTATAACTCTGAATGATTATATTTATTTTAAAAAGGGTCGCGTTCAACTGGGGGGTTTGTGGAAATGAAAAAATTATTTTATGTTTTTAAAAAAGCAAAAAAGTTTAAAAGTTAATTAGTTTT
The DNA here is from genome assembly GCF_000309485.1 of Milkweed yellows phytoplasma str. MW1. Classification (GTDB taxonomy): domain Bacteria; phylum Bacillota_I; class Bacilli_A; order Acholeplasmatales; family Acholeplasmataceae; genus Phytoplasma. The sequence continues at coordinate 471 of NZ_AKIL01000023.1, read as the reverse complement.
AATAAAATAAAAAAAGGTAATTATAAAGAATGCCTTTGGGATTGGTAATTTAATTTTAATTTTACAACATTAAAATTGTGTGTGTTTTGGTAGATGAATTAAAATTTGAAATAAAAAAGTTCAAAAAAGATTATTTTCAAAAAAGATAACTTAAAAAGTATTTTTTTAAATAAAATGAATTAATACTAAAAATTATCTATGTCATGTTTTTGGCGGCATTTTTCTATTAATTCCAACCATATAACCAATAAGAAACCAAATAATACCACCTAATAAAAAAGTCAAGATTAAAGGTAAAACAATACTTTTTCTATTAATTGCGTAGCTATATCCCCATTTGTAAAAAAGGATAACAAAGAGAACTGCCAAAGAGAGAACTGTTAAAGCTGCTAAAAAAATAAATACCATCATCATTACTGATGAATAATTATACATTTTATACCTCCATTTATTTTTTCTTAATATATAAAA
>NZ_AKIL01000024.1 GCF_000309485.1 Milkweed yellows phytoplasma str. MW1 | reverse complement strand
AAAATTAGTTAAAAATAATTATTTAGTTTTTTTGATTTTAATAACATTAATTATTATTTTTTCCTCATCGATATTTAGTAAAAAAATTTTTGCACACAATAAAACAAATATACAACAAAAACCATCTGTTGAAATTTTAGAAGTAAAAAATAAGAAATTTAATTTTATGGATTGTAAAAATTTTTCTCTCTTGGCTTTAAACAGAATTAATTTATTTAATTTAGGGATAACAATAAATCCTAATGATGTTGAAAAATTAAATGATATTACTCAAAAATGTTGTGATATAATTAATGGCGTATCTTCAAATAAGTTTAAAAGTCAAATATCTGTTCGAGAATATCCGAATATAAATTTAGTAAAAATTTTAAATAATTTGAAAAAAGTTATTATGAATAATTCAATTAATAATAGTATAGAAATCAATGATACTTTTACAAATTGGAATCAGTATTTTGAAAATTGTTGCGATATATTATTATCATCTCTCATCGAATGTAGCAAAACATATTCAGATGATGAATCCGAGTCTATTTTAATTTTTATGGCTTCTCAAATAACAGGTATGTTATCAGATTTGTTGATACCATATATTCTATCTGATTAAATTTTTATAATTTATTTTAATTATTGATT
>NZ_AKIL01000025.1 GCF_000309485.1 Milkweed yellows phytoplasma str. MW1 | reverse complement strand
TTAATTTCCATTTTAAAAACTCCTTTCTAAACTGTTGTAAATCCAGCAGCTTTTAATTGTTCCTTTGTATACCCAGCAGATCTTATTTCTTCGATTGTAAATAAAGCATCTCTTAATTCCTTAACTGTAACTCCAGCATCTTTGAATTCTTTAGCTGTATACCCGATTGCTCTTAAATCATTAATTTTATACGTATATGGAAAATATTCATATATTTCCCTAGCTGTAACTCCAGCATCTTTTAATTCCTTATCATCTGTATAACCAGCAACAAATCTTAAATCTTTATATGAAAATCCAGCATCTTTTAATTCTCTAGCTGTATATCCAGCATCTTTTAATTCTTCTATTTTATATCCAGCATTTCTTAATTCCTTAGCTGTAAATCCACCTTCTTTTAATTCCTTATCTGTAAATCCATCATCTAATAATTCCTGAACTGTATATCCAGCATCTCGGAAATCTTTAACTGTATATACAAGATATTTTAACTGTTTAGCTGTATATCCAGCATC
>NZ_AKIL01000026.1 GCF_000309485.1 Milkweed yellows phytoplasma str. MW1 | reverse complement strand
GATTTATTTTAGAAATAGTTAGGTATGAATATAATATTTAAAATTATAATTTATTTTTTAATTGAGCAATACTTTATTTTATAGTTAACGGATATAGTTTAATTAAAATCAAAAGAAGTAATATTTAGCAAATCCTATTTCTTAAATTATGCCAGATGAAGCCAAAAAGGGTGGAGCTAAAGTGATTGCTATGGGCCGTTCTTATTTTCCTAATCAAATCAATAATTGTCTTTCTTTCCCAGGAATTTTTAGAGGCGTTTTAAATGTTAAAGCTACTAAAATTAACAAAGAAATGAAAAAAGCAGTTATTTATGCTTTAAAAAATATTATAAAAATAAACGATTTAAATGAGAATAACATTTTACCAAATTTTCTTAATAAATCAGTAGTTAAAGAAATTTCTTTATCAGTTGCTAAAGCAGCTAAAAAAACTAGTTGTATTAAAAAATAAATATTATAAATTAAAAAAAGGAATCTAATACGATTCCTTTTTTTAATTTATATTCTTAAATCAACTTTTCTATTTCTTCTCTATTA
>NZ_AKIL01000027.1 GCF_000309485.1 Milkweed yellows phytoplasma str. MW1 | reverse complement strand
ATTATAACTTTTTTGAATAACAATAACCAAATGTTTAAAATAATAACCATAATATCTAAAATTCTTAGAACAATTTTAAATAATAAATCGCCTATTTTAATAAAAGAATTTAACAGAAAGGTTTGCATTTCTTTAAAAAAATAAATAGCACTGCCTCCAACAGTAATAGCGAAAATAATTTTACAAATTTCTTTTAATTTTTCCCATAAACCCTCATCAGGTTTCATTAATTTTTGACCAGTAAGAGAAGAAACATTACTTTTAATAAAACTAATCAAAGAACTAAAAATATCTTTAAAAAAATTTAAAATATCTATTAAAAAACCAAATAAAGAACTAAATAATTTTAAAGGATAAATTAAAGTGGTTAATTTTTCCCATATAAAAATAACAATCATTTTAATAAAATTAAATATA
>NZ_AKIL01000028.1 GCF_000309485.1 Milkweed yellows phytoplasma str. MW1 | reverse complement strand
TTATCTAAATCAAATTATGCTTTTACTCCTGATAATTATACAAAAGATTCTTTTTTGCAACATCCACAAAAAGGATGGAAACATGAAGGAGGGAATACTTTTTCTTCTGATTCTAGATCTTTTCAAGGAATACATGATTTAGATATGGTTCCTTGTAAATCTTATCAAGAATTTTTAAATAATAAGCAATTAGCAAAAGACGGATTTTTGTTTGTTTCTAGTTTTTTTCATATTATTGGCAATGTTGCAGGTGCAATAGATTTTGCAACAGATGTTAGCGGGATACAAGATGCATTTTTGAATGATAAAGAACAACGTATTGCTATGTTAAATGCTATGGTAGAATAATATTCTAAAGATTATTCCAGAAAAATGTTTTTTCTTTTTTAATTTAAATGATTTAGGTAATGTAAAAGATATAGATATTTCTTTTTGTGATTGTGACATGTTTTCTCTTGATTTAGAAAATTTTTTAAATAATTGGGTTAGAATAAGCGATAATGTTAAGGATAGACTAAGGAAAGATAAAATTAAAAAAATAGTAATGAAAAAAACAAATCATAAAATAGGACATAAAATAGCTCAAACTGCTTTAAAAAAAGCGTCTAAAAGAAGTTTAGGAAGATTTATGGGAAAATTGTTTGTTCCAGGGTTAGCAAATGCTTATGATAAAGCAGAACAAATATATGAATCTGAAAGTAATATTAAGAAAAGAATTAAATTTAACATTAAAAATAATAATAATGAAAAAACATTCGGATTCGCTATCCATTTTCCTTCAGATCAAGAAATAGAGATTTATGAAATAATACAAAATAGTGATAATAATCAATATTCAAGATTAGTGGAAAAAGCTAATATTTCTAATTCAGATCATACGTTAATCAATATTTTAACTGTTAAACAATCTGATGACTCTCCTAAACATATACCTATTTATTGTGGCAAATTAAAGATTTAAGTTTTTTCTTCGTAAAATTACAATTAACATTTTTTGATTTTTATTAATTAAATAAATATCATATTATTTAAAATATAAAAAAATAATAAGAATAAGGTGGTTTTTTGATGAATTTTTTCGAAT
>NZ_AKIL01000029.1 GCF_000309485.1 Milkweed yellows phytoplasma str. MW1 | reverse complement strand
TATAATAAAAATGAAATTATTAATAATATTAAAATAAATATATAGAAAAGGAGATAAATATAAAAATGTTTGTTAATGCAATTGATAAAAATAATGACTTATTAGAAAATTTATTAGACTATTGGAAAAGCGTTTCTTTTGGTGAGAATTCTCATTCTTTTATGAGAACCGATATTAAAGAATATCCTCAACATTATGAATTGATTAGCGAATTGCCTGGTTTTAAAAAAGAAAATATTAAAATAAGTTTAGAAGAAGGATGGTTAATAATTGAAGCTCATCCTAAGCAAGAAAACCCATCAAAAGCCGTAAAAAAAAACGAAAGCCAACCTGAAGTTAACTTTTTAAGACAAGAAAGAATTAGAGGTATTATTAAACGTAGTTTTAACATAGGTGAAGATTTTTCTATTGAAGATATTGACGGTTCATTAAATAATGGTTTATTGACAATTATTATTCAGAAAAAACCTGAAGAGACACGAAAAGAAAAAAAATATTTAGAATTAAAATAATTCTTATAAATAAAAAAAATCAAA
>NZ_AKIL01000030.1 GCF_000309485.1 Milkweed yellows phytoplasma str. MW1 | reverse complement strand
TAAATTAAAATTAGTAGACAATTTAATTAATCAAGACTTTATATCAAATAAACCCATGAAAAAACTATTTACCGACATCACTTATTTCAAAAATTCCTAAGGATTTTTATATTTTTCTTTTATTATTGATTCTTTTAACAATCAAATTATCACTTCCCACACTTTAAAACATCAAAATAAAATAAAGGATTACTTTGATAAAAAAGATCATTTAAAAGAGCTTTTTTGAGTCAGTTTGATCAAAAATAATTTAAAAATAACCATTTTGTCGGGTTTTTGTTTAAAAAGATATTTTCATCTTTTTTAAAAAAACACAAAAAAACTTCCTTTTTAAATAGAAGGAAGTTTATAAATTTTTATTTAATTTGTATTTATATAATTTTTGAGCCAACGATAATAAGTGGTTTTAGCTAAACCTAAACATCTTAAAAGTTGATTTAAAGTCATTTTATTTTTATATTTATTGATA
>NZ_AKIL01000031.1 GCF_000309485.1 Milkweed yellows phytoplasma str. MW1 | reverse complement strand
TATTTTTTATTAAAATATTATTTTTTTGTTGTAATTCAATCTCTTTCTCTTTAATATTTGCAATTATTCTTTGTTTTTGCGATTCGGTCTCTTTATGTATAAGTTTTTTCGATTGATCCATTTCATTATCTAATTCACGAAGTTCAATATTTAATTTATTAATTTCAATATTTAATTCAGAAATTTTATCATCTAATTCAAGAATTTCAATATTTAATTCAGAAATTTTGTTTTTTATATCATTTTTTTTCAATGAAAATGATGTATTATAATATTCGTTTAATCTTGATAATCCATCAATTTTTGTATTTTTTTGTTCTATAAGTGTTTCATCATCTAAAAATATTTCTTTATTTTTTGACTTCCTATTATCTCTAAAATAGAGAAAAATAAAATAGAAAAAAATAAAAAGTAAAATTAACAAAAAAGAATAAATTAGTTTTTTTTTCAAAATTACAATCCTTTTCCTTTTATAAAATCTCAGCGAACCACTAAAATGGAACCATTAAAATAAACAATTTAATTAAATTCAAATATTCAAACTATTTATTAACTTTTTTAATAATAA
>NZ_AKIL01000032.1 GCF_000309485.1 Milkweed yellows phytoplasma str. MW1 | reverse complement strand
CACCTAATAAATTACGAGGTGGATTCTTAATTTTCCACATAATTGCAAATTCTGCTACGTTTCCGTTATAACAAGGACCACTTATTTTAAAATCAAAATATTGTGAAAATGGTTGAAAATCTTTAATACGATTAATATCTGAAAAAGTTGTATTAACGATTCTCATATCGCCAATAAACTCTTCATTAGGAGCGGCCATTATTTGAGTATTATTAATAATTAAAAATCCTAATAAAATAAATACAAA
>NZ_AKIL01000033.1 GCF_000309485.1 Milkweed yellows phytoplasma str. MW1 | reverse complement strand
ATCTGCTACATATAAAAATCTTTTTTCTTTTTATTTTATAAAAAAAGTATCAATTTAAGGAAAAAGTCCGTTTTTATAGTAAAAAAGAAATTTGGACCAAAAACATTAATAGTTGTTTGGTTCCGAAATTTCTTTTTGATAATGAACTAAAGATTGTTGATAAACTTGGATGATTTTTTGAGCAAATATTTCTTGACTATAAATGGCGACTGATTCTTTAGCTTTAAGAGCTAATTTTTGCCTTTCTTGAGGGGCTTGAAATAAAAGAGTTAACTTCTCTTTATTAATTCTTCTTGAGTGTGGTAAAATAAACCATTTTCGCCCTCTTGAATAACACCTTCCAACACTGGATCATAACGCACTAACAAAGGCAAAGAAGCGGCCAGAGCTTCAATATAAGTTAATCCTTGTGTTTCAAATAAAGAAGCATTAAGGAAAACATCGCCTAATTGATAATATAAACCCAATTGTTGATAAGCCACAAAACCTAAAAAAATTATTTTATCAGTTAAACCGAGTTTTTTAACTTTTTTGGTTAAATTAATTTTATCTGGGCCATCGCCAATAATAACAAACTTACTTTGAGGATGGTTAAGATGAAACACAGTAAAACCTTCGATTAAATAATTAATCTCTTTTTCTTCAGATAATCTGCCTACATAAAGACAAATAAAATCATCTTTTAAACCTAGTTTTTCTTTTAATTGGCGAAGTTCTTCAGAAGATATATTTTCTTGATAAAAAAGCTTTAAATTAAAACCAGTAGGAATAACGTGATAATTACTTTCGATAGGATAACGCTCTTGTAAAAAATTAAGCACTTTAGGGGTCGGAACAATAACCGCCTCTACGGCGGAAATATATTTAGTCAATAACTTATCAAAATATTTTATAATAGTTTTTTTCCACATTTTTAACCAAAAGTTTTGGTTCATTTCGATGAATTCAATATACATCGTGTGAAAAGTATAAACAACAGGTAAATTAAGTTTTTTTGCTGTATAAAGAGCTAAAGAACCAATGCCAAATTCAGTGTGTAGATGGATAATATCTAAATTTAGATCTTTTAATAAAGGTAGATATTTCTTATAACTAACCACCCAACAAAAACCTTTTAAAGCTTTTATAGGAACTGGCAAACCTTTGATCCTGATAATATGAGGATCTTTTTCTTCTTTTATTTGTGGCGAATTAGGGGTGATAATATAAACTTCATGCCCTAAAGCTTCTAAACCTAATTTTAAAGATTTAACAGAAACCACAACGCCACTAATTAATGGTTCATATGAATCTGTAAAAAGACCTATTTTCATTTTTATACCTTCTAATTCTTCGCATTATTTACTAACATAAAAGATATTGCCGCCTTTTTTATTCATCAAAATGATGATTCTGTTTTTGTAAAGTAGAAGCTAAACTTTCCACTTTTTTAAACGAAGGATGTTTGATGTCTAATTTTTTTATTCCGTAAGGAGGCAAAAAAGAAATAGTGATTAAAGGCATTTTGATTTCTATGACTGTTCCACGACCAAAGGTATTATGTTCTACTTTATCGCCTATTTGGTATAAAAAAGCTTGATGAGGATTAGATGGTCTAATTTTCATAGTTTTATTAAAATAAGCATTATTAAGATTAGTTAGAGGAAAATTCATTTCTTTCACAAAAGAAGAAATTTCTAATTTCACAAATTGCCCGTATTTCATTCTTTGCGCGACACTAGTAAGATATAAACGTTCTTTCGCTCTTGTAATAGCGACATAAGCTAGACGTCTTTCTTCTTCTAAATCAAAAGTATCGTCAGGATCTTTACTATTGTTTAAAGGGAAAATATTTTCTTCAAAACCAATAATGAAAACCACTTTAAATTCCATCCCTTTTACTTTGTGGACAGTAGCCAATTTAACTTGATCATCGCCATCTCTTTTATCTTGACTATATAAAGATATTTGATCTAATAATTGTTTTAATTTTTCCAATATAGTTCCTTCGAATTCTGTGTTCGCTGAAGCGAACACATTTTTAAATTCTTGGATATAATCTAGAGCGTTTTGAGTTTCTAAAGAATCCGGCTTTTCTCTTAAAGTATCAGAATAACCAACTGTTTTATCCACATAATCCACTATTTCTTCTAATTTATTAAAAGAATGGGAATGTAGTTTATCTTTCATTTTTTGGATTAAAGTTTGAAAAGAAACAATATGTTTGATAATGTTGGAATCAGGAGGATAATGGTTTAAGGCTGTAAAGAAAGAAAGGTTTTGATTTTGACTGATTTCTTCGATTTTTTGAAAAGTTACTTTACCTATTTTTCTGCTCGGAACATTAATGATTCTTTGGAGGTAAAAATTTTGATCAGTATCCATTAAGACTTTTAAATAAGCTATTAAATCTTTAATTTCTTTTCTTTGGTAAAAAGAGATATTGCCTAATATCTTATAAGGAATCCCTTTTTTCATTAAATTATTTTCAAAGAGCCTTTCTAAAGTATTATAACGATATAAAATAGCGACATCTCCCATAACGATATTGGTTTTTAACGCTAATCGATCAATTTCTTTAATGACAAAATCAGCTTCCAAATTAGCGTTCATAAATTGGTTAAAAAAGACCTCTGATCCATCACCTAAAGAACTTTTTAATTCTTTGCCGAAACCATTATGATTTTTTTTAATCAATAAATTCGCTTTTTTTAAAATATTATTAGTAGAACGATAATTCTGTTCTAAAATAATTTTTTTAGCTTGAAAATCTTGCACAAAAAGATCGTTATTTTCTTTACTAGCGCCTCTAAAAGAATAAATATTTTGATCCGGATCTCCTACAGCGAATAAATTATGATGTTTTTCGGCTAAAAGTTTTAAAATTTGGTATTGATGGAAATCAGTATCTTGAAATTCATCGACTAAAACATGCAGAAACTTATTTTGGTAAAAAGTTCTAATTTCAGGATAATTTAAGAATAATTCATAAGTATAAATGATTAAATCATCAAAATCGATTAAATTATTATTTTTTAAATAAGTTTGATAAGCATTATATATTTTTTCAATATGATGATCCATCGGAGGAGCATCTTTTCTATGAGGATTTTTTGTTTTAATTAGATAAATTTGTTTTCTTAAACAAGAAGGCAAGTATTTTTCAGAATCTAAATTAAGCGCTTTAACAACATCTTTAATAATTTTTTTAGAATCGTTATCATCTACAATATTAAAGCGCGAATCATAACTGTATGACAAACGATGGATAAAACGTTTTAAAACTTGAAAACCAAAAGCATGAAACGTATAAATATTAAGAAGAGCTGCATTAGGAATTTGGATAATATTTTGCACCCTATTTTTCATTTCTTTAGCCGCATTATTAGTAAAAGTAATAGCTAAAAATTTATCATAAGAAATGTTTAAATGTTGAATTAAATAAGCTATTCGACTAGTTAAAGTTTTGGTTTTACCTGTTCCCGCCCCAGCGATAACATAAAGAGCTCCTTCTGTATAAATAACAGCTTTTTTTTGTTGTGGATTTAATGTTTCTAACCATGATTTTTCTAACAACATGAGTACCTTCTTGTCTTTGTGAAAATGATTTTTTTATTGTAAAAAGAGTAATATTGCAAAAAGATGATGGACAATAACTACTTTGTAACGTAATAATATTATAACAAAATAAGCTACCTTTTTATAAAGGATAATTGCTTATTTGTTGGTCTCATTCATGAGTTTCCTCTGCTTAATGTCTCAACGCGAACTTAAATTTTCTCTTTCGCCTTTGCCGCGATGAGGCGGTGCACCGAATGTATTTCAACATTGGCTTTAAGTTTTCATGACTCTACTACTATGGTCTGCTGTCTCCTTGCCTCTATTCGCCATGTTTTACTGTTGCCAGTGAGGTTTAGGGGATAAGAAGTTGCTTCTAAATATCTGCTAAAATAAACGATTTTAAGCGAGCTGACTTTGGTTTTTTAACCGGTTATAATGACCGGATAGGCAAAATCCGTTTAGTCAGTTAGGCGAGGAAGTTGTCGATTTAATGACTGCAATCCGAAGATGTCGTGATTTTAATATACTCATCAAAATATATATTAATTGCCTTAGTGTTATTTCAGTCCTTTTCCGTGGCGTTGGTTTATTCTTGCGAAATCCTATTGTCCGTTAGATTTTGGAATTAATCCGCTTTCAGGTTCTGCTGCTGTAACTCTGACTTCTTTCGAATATCAGACCCGAACCAGTGAATTCGACTATTAGAAAGTCGTGCAGTTTCGTTAAATCTGCTGATATTTAGGCATCTTTCTCGCCATGATGATGATTGTCGTAAACAAGCAACGAAGATTATGAAAGAAAATAAGTCATTATTAGATAAAATAGCTAATTTGCTTTTAGAAAAAGAAATTATCAACAAAGAAAAACTAAACTAATTTATTCAACAACTTCATTAATTATTAATTTTAAAGCCCAAAAAGAGTTTTAATGCATCAACAATATTTGCAAAACACAAAAAAGATACCATACAAAGAAAAAACCATCCTTAAAGATGGTTTCATTATGATTTATACCTTGCAGCAAATTTTTTTCATTTCTTTTTTCAAAATAAATAAATTATTTTTTTTGCTGAATTTTATCATTTAACATCGAAACAAATGCTTCTACAGAAACGTTATTTTGTTTATTATCGCCGTATTCTCGATAAGTCAAACGATTGCTAATTAACTCTTGATCGCCAATAACAATTTGGAAAGGAATTTTGGTTTTTTGAGATTCTCTAATTTTATACCCTAAAGTAGCTTCTTTATTGTTAATTTCTACTCTTAAATTGTGTTTCAATAAAATTTCTTGTATTTTTTTAGTATGTTCTAAATGTAATTGAGCATTAACAGGTATTAAAACAACTTGTAAAGGGGTTAACCATAAAGGAAAAACACCTTTATTTTGTTCAATTAAATAAGCTAAAAAGCGTTCTATTGTGGAAATAACTGCTCTATGGATCACGATAGGAGCATGTTCTTTACTATCTTCACCAATATAAGTTAATTTAAATCTTTGCGGCAACAGAAAATCTAATTGAATAGTGGATAAAGTTTCCTCATTGCATAAAGCAGTTAAAACTTGGACATCTAATTTAGGGCCATAAAAAGCAGCATCACCTTTTTGCTCTTTATATTTGATGTTTAAACCATTTAAAATTTCTTTTAAGATAGATTCAGATTTATGCCACATATTATCATCATCAAAATATTTATCTTTATTTTCTGGATCTCTGGTGCTTAAATTGAAAAAATAATCCGTAATATTAAAATCTTTATAAACTTCAAAAATTAAACTCATAATTTTAACAAATTCGGTTTTAATTTGTTCTTGAGTGATAAAGATATGAGCGTCATTTAAGGTCATTTCTCTTACTCTTTGCAAACCTGAAACAGCTCCAGAATGTTCATATCTATGCATCATTCCTAATTCAGCGATTTTAAGAGGTAAATCTTTATAACTACGTAATTGTTGTTTAAAAATCATCATATGATGAGGACAATTCATCGGTCTTAAAACCAGTTTTTCTTCTTTTTTTAATTCCATAATAGGGAACATATTATCTTTATAAAGCTCTAAATGTCCTGATTCTTCGTATAATTTAGTATTAGCTATAATAGGAGTATAAACATGTTGATAACCATAAGATAATTCTTTATCTACAATATATCTTTCTAAAATACGACGTATAGTAGCGCCTTTAGGTAACCAAAAAGGTAAACCCGCTCCTACTTCAGGAGACAACATAAAGTAATTTTGTTCTTTATTGATGTGTTTGTGGTCTCTTTGTTTTCTTTCTAATAATAAATTTAAATAATTTTTCAAATCTAGCCTGTGAAAGAAAGAAATACCATAAATTCTTGTTAAAGCTTTGTTTTTAACACTGCCTTGAAAATAGGAACCAGATGTTTTTAACAATTTAAAATGTTTGATAAATTTAGTATTAGTCAGATGGATGCCGCGACAAAGATCAGTAAATTCACCTTGAGTATAAACGCTTAAAATAGGGTCTTTAATATTTTTTAATATAGTTTGTTTGTAAATATTATCAGCAAATAACTTTTCTGCTTCTTCGTAGCTAACTTCTTTTCTCACAATAGCTAATTTTTCTTGTGAAATAGTTTGCATCATTTTTTCGATTGTCGCAAAATCATTTTCCGAAACGACTGAATTTTGAAAATCGATATCATAATAAAAACCTTCTTTAATGGTTGGACCGAAAACCAAAAGAGCTTCAGGATAAAGCCTTTTAATCGCTTGGGCCATTAAATGAGCAGTACTATGGTTTAAAATTTCCAAACTTTTTTCATGTTTTTCTATCATGATTTCTAAAGTGCCATCTTCTTCTAAAGGACGGTTTAACTCGATCGCTTTTTCGTTAAATAAAGCGGCTATTGGTTTAGTAGAAAAACTTAAATTTTGTTGTTGAATGATTTCAACAGGAGTAATTCCTTTAGGAAAAGATTCTATTACATCATTATTAAAACGTATTTTAATCATAAAGCTAAATACTCTAGTCCTTTCTTTTATTCAATACTATAAATTATACATAAAAACCTGTTTAAAAAAACTATTTTCCTAAACAAAAATTAGAAAATAATTCATCCATTAAGGTTTCATTAATATTGTTGCCTACAATAGAACCTAAAGCCACATAAGCTTCTTTTAAAGAAATAATATGAATATCTATCGGAATTTGTTGATCAATATCTATAATAACATTTTTTAAAGCTTGCAAAGCATTTTTCATTTGTTGGATATGTCTAGAATTAGATAAATAATTAAAGTTTTTTTCTTCAATCAGGTCTAATTGAAAAATTTTTAAAATTTTATCTTTGAGTTGTTCAATCCCTTCTTTGGTGATGTTAGAAATAAAAACAATTTCTTCTTCTAAAAAAGAAAAATTCATTTCAGAAGGTAAATCGGATTTACTACCGATTAAAATACGTGGATGGTTTTTAGTCGTTTCTAGTAATTCTTTATCTTCTTGGCTTAAAGGACGACTTTGATCTAATAATAATAAAACCAATTCCGCCTCTTTGAAGAATTTTTTAGACAGTAAAACGCCCATTTTTTCCAAAGGATCATCAGTTTCTCTAATTCCTGCAGTATCAATTAAATTTAAAGAAATGCCTTTAATATTAACATGTACATCTAAAAAATCTCTAGTAGTTCCAGCTATATCAGAAACAATCGCTCTTTTTTCGTCTAAAATAGCGTTTAATAAGCTCGATTTGCCCACATTAGGTTTGCCAATAATTAAAGTCTTAATACCTTCTTTTAAAAAACGCGTTGTTACAGAATGATCTAAAATATCTTGCATACTTTTAATTAAACGATGAACTTCTGGTAAAATAATATCATTAGTCATCATTTGAATATCTTCGTATTCAGGATAATCAATGTTAACTTCGATTTTACTGATTAAACTTAAAATATCTTTACTTAGATTTTCTATGAGTTCAGACGTTTTTTTTTGTAAACCTAGATGCGATAATTTAACAGCATGCTCGTTTTGAGCATGAATCAAATCCATAATAGATTCTGCTTGGATTAAATCTATTTTACCATTTAAAAAGGCTTTTTTACTAAATTCGCCTGGTTCAGCTATTCTAATGTTTAAGGATAAAATTCTTTCCAATAAAAGTTGAGTAATTAAAATACCACCATGCCCGTGCACTTCTATTACATCCTCACCAGTGAAAGAATGAGGCTTTTTAAAAACTGACACTAAAACCTCATCTAAAATATCGCTTTTATGGTCTAGAATGTAACCATGATGAATAGTATGAGAAGGAACTTCTTTTAAAGTAAAATTTTTTTTAGGACTTTTGAAAATTTGGTCTATACTTTCGATCGCTTTAGCGCCACTGATTCTGATAATGCTGATTCCTCCTGTTCCTAAAGGAGTGGAAATAGCAACAATAGTTTCTTCGTACATGACTTCACCACACTTTTTTTATTTATTAACTTTCTGCACTTATGTTAAAGGCTTCTTCTTGTTTAAACTCTTTAATGGATTGTTTTAATGAATTAATTATTTCATCAATATTCTCTTGAGATTTCACAAAAGCACCACAAGCTCTTAAATGTCCTCCGCCGCCAAATTTACTTACAATATGGTTAATTTTAGGACCGGCAGAACGGATGCTTAATTTCCATTCTTGATTAGACATCTCTACGATAAAAGCCCAAACAGGATAATCTGCAACATTACTATAAATATTAACTATAGAAAAAATTTCATCAATACTAAAGTTAAATTTTTTAATGATTTCTTGTGAAATTTGAATATAAATTAAACCATCTTCGGCGATAAAATTTTCACAAATATAACCTTTTAATTTTAACATTTGTAAACTTTGCGTGTTGATTTTTTTATCTATCTCAAAAGCGTTAAATTCAAATTGCAACAATTCTGAAGCCATTTGTAAAGTTTTATCCGTTACCCTATCGAAACGGAAATTACCGGTATCAGTTACTATTCCTACATACATCGGCATCGCTCCTTTAAGACTTATTTTATAGTTATGATATTCTTTAAAAGTATAAATCATTTCGGAACAAGAAGCGAATTGAGGTTCTACCCATTGATAATTGCCATACTCTTCCATTGATAAATGATGATCTATTCGGATAATCATTTTACCTAATTTATATCTTTGATCACTAATAATATTAGCGTTACCAGAATCAACCACGATTGATAAAGCGCCTTGGTAAGTTTCATCTGTGATAGAATCCATGTCTCCTAAAAAAGCCATTTTAGGATTAACCTCTCCTACGGCATAAACCTTTTTATGAGGATAGTTTTCTTGAATAATATCTTTAAGACCTAATTGAGAACCGTAACAATCTCCATCCGGTCTTTTGTGTCCGTGAATGATAATGGTATCAAAATTAATAATTTGTTGTTTAATAAAATCCATTATGCTTATGAGCATCTCTCTTTCATTGTTTTTTGTAATTAATTATCATTAATGATTAATGTTTTTTATGTAAGATTAATTAGTCTCTATTCTTGTAGCAGCTTGTGCGCATAAAGATTTGATTTCGTTTTTCAATGCATCCTTTGTTATACTTTGATCAATAGCCAATACATAAGTAAATAATTCGGATAAAACAGTTCGTAAAAAGTTTGAATTAGAAAAAATAGGTGTTTCAAAAAACATTTTTTCTTCTTGTTTATCGTCTGTTTTTTGATTATTGTAGGCATATTGTAAAGAAGCAAAATGAAGGGTATTCGGTTCTATAGTTATTGGACTAGACTTAGAAGGGTCATTTATTTTGTTGTCCACTTTGTTAAAAATATCTGGGCTTGTGATGTTTAAACCCCCTGTGGCGTTTAACAAGTCAATAAGGTTTTCTTGAGAAGTTAAAGTTTTTAAAAATAACCAAGAAGCTAACATTTCATCTTTTTCAGAAGAATAAAACATATTTATATTAGCGCCTTGCATCACATTTTTATATTTACATTCTTCTTTCATTAACGTTAACAAAGGAACCTTTGATAAACCTACATTTTTCAAATCGCTTTCTTGAACTTTATGAACCATTCTTGTAGAATCAATAAAAATGCTGCTCTTTTTTTGACAAAACATATCTAAAGCTTTTTGTTCGCCGTTCATTTTCGAAGTAGTCATATAACCTGTATTGTAAAATTTTTCTTTAAAATATTTGATGACTTCTTGTACTTTTTCTCCTCTTAAAAATTCTTCAGCTTCTTTTTGAGTTGTTGGAAATTTTATTCCCGATTGTTGAAAAGCAGTATTCAATAAATTTGCTTCGCTACCGAGCACTATCGGAATAAAGCCGTTTACGTTTTTTTTTAATTCTTTCATTTTTTCGGCAATGATTTCTAATTGTTCCCAAGTTAAGCCTTTTGATTCATCTTTTGGGGAAATAACACCATTTTCATCGATGACTACGTCTGGAAGGTCACGGTTTAAAACGTTGCGACAGTCTTTAAACATATCTTTATTATAGAAAAGTGTTTCAGTTGTTTTGCTAAAAGGGAAACTGTAATAATGTTCTCCTCCATCATATCCATGTTCTAATGTATTTTTTTTCAAATAAGTTGTGTAAAATTGACCTTTAATGTTTGCATCATCTCCTTGCATAAAAATATCTAAAGGCACTACCTTATGAGATTTAGAATAAAATTCCACATGATCGGGATACGAAAAAACTAAATTAGGTTGTTTATTAACCGGCAATGCGTTAGCTACGCTTTTAGCGATATTACCCCAGTTTGATTTATTAACTTCTTTAATTTTAATGCTACGATATGTTTTTTCAAATTGTTTAATAACTTTATCTAAAACCTCTTTTTCTTCTGGGTATAAATTATGCCAAAAAACAATTTCTATCTTTTTATCAGGATCGTTGAAATATTTTTGTTGTTGATCTGCCTTTTTAAACTGTTTTTCAACTAAAGTTTTCAAATCATCATATTCTTTTTGATAAAATTTTTTATCCTTAGGTGAAGCGAACAAATGGGCAATATAAATCAATATAAAGATGGACAAAAAAAATAAACCAATAAATAAACTATTTTTTTTAAAATTATCCTTTGATGCCACTTTTATTTTCCCCAGATATAATGTATTTTTTTGCAAAAATAAAAATTAATAATAATGGTAAATTAATCAAAACAGAAACCGCCATTTGTAGGTGCAACTGATCGATACCACTTTCTCCGTCAAATGTTTTTCTTATCATATTAGTTAATAATTGACCTCCTACTAATTCTGGCCAAGAATAAGCATTCCAAGCCGCTACTGTTCTAAAAATAACAGTCACAATAATCGAAGATTTAGTGATGGGAATTAATATTTTCCAAAGGTATTCCCAATCGGTAGTACCGTCTATTTTAGAAGTATAATACAATTCTTTAGGAACGCGTTGAAAAGCCTGCATAATTAAAAATACATGAACCACGTTAATTAAATAAGGTAACACCATAGCGAAAGTAACCCCTAAAGGGAAGGAAGCGCCGTTGCCAGTATCAACCATCCCCAATTGAGCTATAGTACGGAAATTAGCCAATACTAAGGTTTCACTAGCAATCATCATCGCTATAAATAAAAGAGCGACAATAGTTTTTTGGAAAGAGAAATTCAAAATACTTAAAGCGAAAGCTGCCAAAACAGCGAATAAAGTTCCTAAAGTGGTAGAAATGATAACCATCAATAAAGTGTTTAAAAAGTATTTAATAAATTTAAAATTTTGTATTCGAAAAACTTCTTGATAATTTTTCCATTCCCAACTTTTAGGCAACATTAAAGCGTTATTTGTTTCTATATCGGCTTTATTTTTTAAAGATGTAATAACCATCACATAAAAAGGAAAGGTCAAAAACAGAAGAACTGAAAACAAAAAACTAAATTTCATAATAGAAAAAAAATTAATTTTATGCTTCAATTTGAATTTTTGTATTTTTTCCCATGTGTTTTTAAAAAAAGATTTTATTTTACTCATTTTTTCTTTCTTCGCTATCTACTTTCGATAATTTATTTTTTTCTTTTTTTGTAATACAAAACTAATTGTTGTAAATAAAACAGAAAAAAATAATAATATAACAGCTGCTGCTGCACCTTTAGAATAAGAATTATAATTAGGACTATTGATTTGAGAATAAATATAACCCACAATAGTTTGAATTCTATAATCAGCGTTTTTACCGAAAACTCCGACAACAGTTTCATATTCTTTCATGATTGTCAATAATTCAATAATAAATTGATAAAAAAGCACTGGTGCCAATAAAGGCAATACTATTTTAATAAAAATGCGCCATTTGGATGCCCCATCAATTTTCGCAGCATCATAATAAGATTTATTAATATCTTGTAAAGCTAATACGAAAACAAAAAATTTAAAAGGTAGTCTGTACCATATGTTATAAAAAATAATAACAAACATTTTATTCATATAAGGAGCAGAAATATTAATCCAATTTTTAGGTTTTATTCCAAAAAGACTTAAAAAATTATTAAATAAGCCTTCTGGCTTATTAATAGAAGGGATGTTATTGTGGTAAAAAAAGGAACTAAAAATCATGCCCATAATAACCGTATTAGCTAGCAATGGTAAAAAGAAAAAAGTTTTAAAAAGATCTTTTAAATAATGATTATAAACGCTATTCAAAGCTAAAGCGATAACTAAAGCAAAGGTTAAAGAAATAGGGACTGCTAAAAGGACCAAAACTAAAGTATTTCTAAGAGAGTAACGAAACTCCACATCACGAAGCACTTTATCATAATTCTGGAAACTTAATAAGTCCGTTTTACTAAAAGAATCGCTAAATTTTTGGTAATCGCCATTAAAAGAAATAATGATATTTTTAATTAAAGGAAAAAAAGAAAACAAAGTTAAAGCAATTAAAGTAGGAGCTAAATAAAACCAATGTTTATTTTTTTTGTGACCTGCAATTTCTAACATTTATAAAATCCTACTACCATCAGTTTTATCAAAAACAAAGCATCTATGTTCCATAATGTTAAAACGGACGGTGGTTTTATTAATATGAGCGAAATTCAATTCTTTTTGTTTATAAGTAGGGATGATAATTTGAAAAATTGTATGCAAAGATTCTGATTTTTTAGCCAATAAAACAGTTTCTCTGCCGAGACTTTCAATCGCTATTCCTTGAACTTCAAAAATACCTTTTTCCTCTAAAATATAACCTTCTGGTCTGATAGCTATATGAACGTCTTTTTTTTGTCCTTTTAATTGTGATTTATTAAAAAGCACTGTATTGCCAACTTTAACCTCACCATCATCTATATTGCCGTTAAAAATATTAATATGAGGAACACCTAAGAAAGAGGCTACAAATAAATTGGCAGGATTGTTATAAATTTCTCTAGGAACATCTGTTTGTTGGATATAACCTTTATTCATCACATATATTTTATCACTCATATACATCGCTTCTTCTTGATCGTGTGTGACAAAAACAGCAGTAATTTTGGTCTTTTTTTGTATTCTTCTAATTTCGTCTCTCATTTTAAAACGTAATCTAGTATCTAAATTAGATAAAGGTTCATCTAATAACAACACTTTAGGGTTTTTAATCAAAGCACGAGCGATAGCGACTCTTTGTTGTTGGCCGCCAGAAAGTTCTCCTGGTTTTTTATCTAAATATTCTTCTACAGAAGTTAAAACCGCTATTCTATCTACTTCTTCTTGTATTTTTTCTTTAGGCATTTTTAAATTTTGCAAAGGAAACATAATATTTTGTTTCACTGTCATATGCGGGTATAAGGAGTAATTTTGAAAGACCAAACCTACTCCTCTTTTTTCAGGAGGAAGATGGGTCACATTTTGGTCTTCAAAAAAAATTTCCCCTTCATTAACTTTTAAAAGTCCAGCAATCATATAAAGAATAGTGGATTTACCACAACCGGAAGGCCCTAAAAGACTCACTAATTCGCCTTTTTTAATTTCTAAATTTAAGTCCTTAATTGCATAAGTTTGTTTTTTAGTTTGTTGATTTGTAAAAATTTTGGAAACATTTTTCATTATAATTCCCATGATCGTTTTTTATTAGTATCCTTTTTTTGATTTTGTTTTTATTAAAGTTAAAAAGAAATATTATTCGGTACTCTTGGAAAAGCAATGACATCTCTAACATTGTCTAAACCAGTTAAATAAAGCATTAACCTTTCAAAACCTAAGCCGAAACCGGAATGAACGCATGTACCGAAACGACGTAAATCTAAATACCATTCTAAGTCTTGTTGGGAAATATTAAAAGCTTTTATTTTAGCTTGCAAAACTTCTAAGTTTTCTTCTCTTTGTGAACCGCCAATTAATTCACCTACTTTAGGGACTAAAAGATCCATAGCAGCTACTGTTTTATTATCAGGATTATTTTTCATGTAAAACGCTTTAATTTCTTTAGGCCAATTGATCACAAAAACAGGCGCTTTAAAAACCGTATCCGTTAAATATTTTTCATGTTCTGTAGCTAAATCGCCGCCATAAAAAGGTTTTTGTTCAAAATTTACTTCACTTTTTAATAAAAGATTAATTGTTTCTTCGTACGTTATTTGTGGAAATTTTTCCAAAGTAGCTATAGTGGTTAATCTTTGAATTAAACCGTTTTCGACGTTTTGATCTAAAAATTCAAAATCTTTTTGACTCTTTTCTAAAGAATAAGAAATCACACTTTGGAGCATTTTTTGAGCCATTGCTATATTCTGTCCTAAATCATAAAAAGCCATTTCTGGCTCTACCATCCAAAATTCAGACATATGACGTTGAGTATGAGAATTTTCCGCTCTAAAAGTAGGGGAAAAAGTATAAACTTTACTAAAAGCGGTCGCGAAAGCTTCAGCTTCTAATTGACCCGTTACAGTTAAATAAGCCGGTTGTCCGAAAAAATCTTGTTTATAATCGATTTGTTTATTGGCGTTTAAAGGGACTTTGTTTAAATCCAAAGTTGTAACTTGAAATAATTGACCCGCTCCTTCGCCATCACTACCAGTTAAGATGGGTGTATGCACGTTAATAAATCCTTCTTGTTGAAAAAAATGATGAATAGCCATAGAAACTGTGTTACGAAGGCGAAAAACTGCCCCAAAGAGATTAGTTCTTAATCTGAGATGAGCCACTGTACGCAAAAACTCTTTAGAATGTTTTTTAGGTTGAATAGGATACTCATAAGAACTATTGCCTAAAATATGTATTTGAGAAACTAACAATTCAAAAGGTTTTTTAGCTTGAGGAGTAGCGACTAAAACACCTTCCGCTTTTACAGCAGTTCCTATCGTCAAAGAGTCTTTAATCTCGTTTAAATCAATCCCTTCATATTCTTTTAAAACTATTTGCAAGTCATCTACAAAAGTGCCATCATTTAAATCAATAAAAATAAATTTTTTTTGAAAACGACCATTTTTTATCCAACCATTAATGGTGATCTTTTTGTTTAAATAAAGAGCATAATCAGTATAAATATCTTTAACAGAACACATTTTTTATCTCCCGCCAATAAAATAAAATAATTATTAACATTTTAAAAAATTTTTTTAATTCTTCATCAGAATCTTAACAAAATCATCAAATCATATTTTTTTATTCAAATCAAATTATAATGTTTCCATGGAAAAGAATCATTTTATCAATAATTATTAAAATAATGCATAAATAGATAAAAAGAAAATCAAACTAAAAAAGATAAAAGTTTTCTTTCATACCAAATATAAGATAAATACGTTGTTTTATCGATATTCAGGTTTTAAAAACTAATTTTATAATAAGATTTCATTAACTACCTATTTAAGAGTTTTAATAATCATTAAAAATTAGGAAAAATTTAAAAACTTTTTTGCAAACAAATAAATATAATTCACTTAAATTATAAGTTATTTTATATATAATTGTCAAGTTATTTTTCACGAATTAACTTTAACAAATGTGTCTGTAGAGTTTATCATAGAGAAGATAAATAAATCCTTTTCTTGCCATAATGAAAGAAATTAGGTCATTAATCTATTCGCAGAGAAATGCATACATCAACGATATTGTCTTCATTATATAGTTTTTTATGTTATTAATTTTTGCCCTCAAATTATTGCAAAAAAACCTATAATAGAGACATAAATACAAAAGTAAATTATTTTTAAGCATACATCAAGAATCTATTAATTATGTTTTTGCTCAACAATAATCAAAGAAAGAAAAAAGGCAAGAAAAAATGAAACTCAAAGAATTGGAGATAAATAAAAAATACATTATAACCGCTATAACACATCTTCCATATTGATATTATGTTTTATTTTAGGGCTAATTATGTTTTATCAGACACCCCCGACAATTAACTCCGAAAAACAATGTTGGAATTCATGAAAAATATGAAAATACAGATGATTATGACAACGATTTAAAATAATGGAAAAAACAATGTTATATAAAACAAGGAGAACATAAAGGCAGAGAAATCATTGAAAAAACCTCCAAAACGAAAATTCCTCTGATTACGTTTATTAGCGGCATGAAAGATTACACTTTATTAGATGAAATAGCCGACTATTTCCGATGCTAATTATAAAGAAATTATAGATTTAATAGTTTATAAGGCAGCTTTTTGATAAATTAAGTAATTATAAAAATTTCTTATATTGATATATAAAAAGTTATTATGAAAAAAGCAAAGGATTTAACAATGAAAAAGAAAGTTTTATATAAACAATATTTACGTTTTGATTTGTTACAAGGTAATTGACAAGTCGACAAGCCTTTTCATAAATTGGTTATCTCTCACAAAACCTTTCATTTGTTAGAAGGAGAAGTGATGTTAATCATTATTATGGATTTATACAACCAAGAAATTTTTTCTTTTTACTTTTGGAATAATGAAAGCATTTTAAACAATGCCATCAAAACCCTTTAACCGTTTAGGTGTCAATAATAGTCCTTTTACCACTATTTTACATTGCAATAGAGAATATCAGTATTTCCGTATTCCTTTTGTTAATTTAGTGGAGAAATTAGGTTATGTGTTAAGTATATTGAATATGATATAGAAAATTTTGATAATCAACTTATTTTAGAGTTTTTTTACGATAATATGATAAAAGAAATGACCAATAATAGGGAATTAACTTACGCCAAAGAAGGACCTTTTGTTGCGAAAGATTTTAAAAAATATTTAAGATATTATAATTACGAAAAAAAAGCGTATTTTTTCAACAACGAAACACCTCAATAATACAGAGAAAAACGTTTCCCTAATTTATTCCAAGAAAATAATTTTTAATTACTTTCTATAAAAAAATCACAAAAATACTTTTTAAAAAAACAAGCTTTTTTAATTTAATATAATCAAAAAATTTAATAACTAATCACAAAAAAAAGTTCTTTTTCGTCGGGACTTGTTTTTTTTTTTTTT
>NZ_AKIL01000034.1 GCF_000309485.1 Milkweed yellows phytoplasma str. MW1 | reverse complement strand
GCTTTTTGGAATAAAAAATGGCTTTTAGCTAAATTAAACTATCTTTCGCCTATCCAATATGCGCAAAGTTTAAGATAAATTTTTAGTTGATTTAACATAAAATAATATAACTTTTTAAAAAAGGTATCTTTATTACGCCTTTTTTTCAATAAAATGATCTTATTAATAAGAAAATGTATTTTCTTTTCATTTTGTATATGAGTTTTTAACTTTTTTTTACCTAACTATATAGTGAAGGGTTATTATTAAAATATTAGTATAAATATCTTTTGAAACTAGCCAATTATATAAAAAAAATTAGACACTTTTTCGTCTAATGAAAAAAATACTTTGTTAGTTTGAAAAGATATGAAATTATCACTTAATTTTAAGTTTTAAAGAATAATTTTAGAGATAAAAGTTGTCTAAAAAAAAGAAACAGAGCACCGAGAATATGAAGTAAGCTATTTTATCCAGCGTTGTAGTTCGTTAAAATACTGCCAATAAGGCCTCTTTGGTGCCCATTTGATTTCGCTGTGATAATTCCTTTTCTTTTTTAACAAATAAAAAAACCACATTAAGTGGTTTAGTTAGTTATTTGTTTAGTTTCTTTGAATAGGAGTCTAAAGAATCGATCTCACTAAGAGGTAAATATCGACTACTATTTTTATTGTTCTCAATATTATTCCTTTCTTAACTTTTTTTAATTAGATCATAAATATCATTAAATAAGTTTTATTTTCTTACTACGCCTGTTTTAACAGCCGCTTCTCCAACCGCTTTAGAAATAGAAGCAACAATTTGTTTGTTGAACACGCCAGGGATAATATTATTTTCGTTTAATTCGTTAGCAGGAATAACGCTAGCTAAAGCGTAAACCGCAGCTACTTTCATCTCTTCGTTAATTTGAGTCGCTTTATAATCAAGAGCTCCTCTAAATACACCAGGGAAAGCTAAACAGTTATTAACTTGGTTAGGGTAATCGGATCTACCAGTAGCGATAACTCTTGCTCCACCTTTTTTAGCTTCTTCAGGTAAAATTTCCGGATTTGGGTTTGCTAAAGCAAAAACAATAGCATCTTTAGCCATAGTGGAAACCATTTCACTATTAAGAATGTTAGGTCCAGAAACGCCAATGAAAACGTCTTTATTTTTAATAACATCACTTAAAGCTCCGTCTTCTTGGTTTTTATTAGTTAATAAAGACATTTTCTTTTGTTCTTGGTTAGTCCAATCGCTATCATGAAGGATAACACCTTTTTTATCGTATAAAATAATGTCTTTAACTTTTAAGTTCAGCAACATTTTAGCTACCGCAATGCCAGCTGAACCTGTACCACAAATTAAAACTCTAATGTCTTCTAATTTTTTATTAACTACTCTTAAAGCATTAATTAAACCAGAAGCTACAACGATAGCTGTTCCGTGTTGATCATCATGAAAAACAGGAATAGATAATTTCGTTTTTAAAGCTTCTTCAATTCGGAAACATTCAGGCGCTTTAATATCTTCTAAATTAATCGCTCCAAAAACATCAGAAATTTTAGCAATAATATTTACTATTTCTTCAGGATCTTTGGAATCTATAACGATTGGAAAAGAGTCTATATCGGCGAATCTTTTAAATAAAATAGATTTTCCTTCCATTACCGGAATAGAAGCTTTAGAGCCTATATCTCCTAAACCTAAAACAGCTGTACCGTTAGTAATAACAGCTACTGTGTTAGATTTCATAGTATATTTATAAAGGTCTTCGGGATTTTGTTGAATTTTACGACAAGGTTCAGCAACTCCAGGAGTATATACTAAAGATAAATCATCAAAATTATTAACTTCTGTTTTAACTTTAGTAGCCAATTTACCTTTGTTTTTTTCGTGTAAAAGTAAAGATTTTTGATTTGTGTCCATAATTTTTTCTTATAAAGTTAATTTTTATTCTAAAACAATGTTTTTTAATTGATTGGATGATAACAAAAAAAGAAAGAAAGTTTGCTAAAATAATTTTTTTAAAAATGAATCTTTTTCCTTTATTCTGTAAACGCATAATTTTCGCATAATTTTTTTAATAAACATTTTTTAAAATTTAAAAAACAACAATTATAAAATCACCTCTTTTTTCCATTTTAATTTAAATTAAAAAAAACAACCGCTTTTATTATAAACCTTTTATGAAAGAAAAATTAAAAAATCTATCTGAATTTTAATAAATTAAAATTAGTTATTAAGCAAGGAGTTAAAAAGAGAGATGGATTTATTTCCTAGATAATAGGTGCTTAACAGCGTTTGCCTCCGTTTCTTATGGTAAAGAAAAAACCACTCTTATGAGTGGTTTAGAAAAACTTGGAAGAAAAAAAGCATCCTAAAAGAGCGATAAAAAAGTTTATGATTATTTTTTTTGATAATAGTGTTAATTTATTTCTTTTCGTAATAATTAGCCACTAATTGGTTTAAAAGACGAACGCCAAAACCAGTGGACCAACTATTGTTAACTGCGCTCACTTTATCGTTAAAAGCTACACCCGCAACATCAATATGAGCCCAAGGAATATCTTCGCCCACAAAACGTTTTAAAAATTGAGCAGCTGTGATTGAACCTGCTAATCTGCCTGAAGAATTTCTCATATCAGCAAATTTACTATCAATTAAACGGTCGTATTCTTCAGACAGGGGCATTAACCATAATTTTTCGCCAGTTATTTGTCCGGAGGAAAGCAATTTTTGTGCTAAATCATTATTATTAGAGAATAAACCAGCATGTTCTTCCCCTAAAGCAACCATAATAGCGCCTGTTAAAGTAGCTAAATCAACTATTAATTGAGGTTTTACATGATTTTTAGTATAATAAAGAGCATCAGCCAATACCATTCTTCCTTCCGCATCAGTATTGATAACCTCAATAGTTTGACCGGACATAGAAGTAACAATGTCGCCAGGTCTTTGAGCTTTGCCACTTGGCATATTTTCCACTAAACCAACTACTGCGACAACATTAACTTTCGCTTTGCGAGCGGCTAAAGTATGCATTAAGCCTACTACTATAGCAGCTCCGGCCATATCGCCTTTCATATCTTCCATGCCACCAGAAGGTTTAATGGAAATACCACCAGAATCAAAAACTACCCCTTTGCCTACAAAAGATAAAGGAGCTTCTTGAGAAGAAGAACCTTGCCATTTCATAATAGCTAAATAAGGGGGACAATCAGAACCTTGAGCTACCGCTAAAAGAGAGTTCATCCCTAACTGAGCAATTTGTTTTTTATCTAAAACATCTACTTCAATGCCCATTTTATTTAATTTTTTAATACGAGAGACAAATTCATCTGTTCCTAAAACATTAGCTGGTTCATTCACTAAATCACGAGCTACATTAGAGCCTTGAACTACTGCTTCCACCTTATGAAATTCTTTTTGGCAAAAAGACGCTTCTTTCGTCACCACTACAACCGATAAATCATCGTATATTTCAGAAACGTCTTTTTTTGATTTTGTATGATAACGATCAAAAGTATAACTTTTTAACATCATCTCTAAAACATAATCCATTACCGCTTGGAAAGAAGAAGAGTGGTTTTCAAAATCTGTTAAAACAACTGTTTCTTTAACGTTTTTCAAAGCAAATAAAGTCGCTCTTCCTGCTTTCTTCCAAGCTTCATTATTTTCTGGGTTTTTGCCTAAACCTACTACTAACAAACGAGAAAATAAACAACCTTCAGGATGAACTAATTTTAAAACAGAACCTGCTTTGCCTTTAAATTGTTCTGTTTGACATGCTTTTTCCACTTGTCCTTGAAGATTGATAACATTAACGCCGGAAATGTTTTGTTTTTCATCTTCTAATTTTAAAACCACTATTGTGCTTTGTTTATTAAAAGACTTTAATTCTGATAAAAATGATACTTTCATATTAATACGATACCTTTCTTATTGTTAAAATATTTATTGTAGCA
>NZ_AKIL01000035.1 GCF_000309485.1 Milkweed yellows phytoplasma str. MW1 | reverse complement strand
TTTAAAGAAATGTTAGAAAAAAATTTAAATGAAGATTTAGAACAAAACAAACAATCCGCCCTATCCTCTTTAAGCTCCCTCTACGAAATAACCTCTGATGAGGGTTAAAATATAAAAAAAGGGGATTAAAAATGGAGAATCAATTAATATTTTTAATAATAAGTTTAATTTTGAATTTTATTTTAATCGTTTGTGTTATTTTAAAAACAAAAGAATGTAAAAGAAGTATTAAATTCAAAGATTTAACAAGATCAGAATTTGAATTAAAATGTATTGAATATATAAAGTCAGGAAATATCCAATGCAAAAATCTTAAAAAATTTTGCGACAAAACATCTTCTAATAAAGACAAATTCTCATAAAAAAAAGAATAATTGTTTAATAAATAAATTACCAAGGTCCTATTTAAGGACCTTTTTTTATTTAAACCAAATAAAAAAACAAAAATTGTCGATACAAAAACAATAACAACTGTCAAAGCAATTAAGTTTTAAACTGTTTAACTAAAAAAACCAAAACATAAGGAGAAAAACCAATTATGATTAAAAAACAAATGCAACAAAAAATACTTTCTCTTGAAAAACAATTAGAATTATTATACAATATAGTAGATATTAAAAAGAAAAAAGGCGGTTTAAATATGTTAAATAAAGAAAAAGTTAATGTTTTTGATGTTGCTCTTTATATTGTTAAAAACAATCCTCATTCAACTACTAAAATGAAGCTAAATAAAATGATTTATTACGCTCATGCAAAACATTTAGTACAGACTAAAAAACCCTTTTTAAAAGAACAAATCCAAGCTTGGATTTACGGCCCTGTTTTCCCTGAATTGTGTACACAACTAAAAGAATTTACTTATAAACCATTAAAACCCGATTCTTTATCAATGGGAGATATAACTAAAATAAATGCCACGCAAAAACAAATTCTTGATGATATTATTTCATTATATGGCGATAAAGAAGCCTATTTTTTATCTCAACAAACTCACGAAGAAGACCCGTGGAAAAATGTATATTATAAAAATTCTAATTGTTCTAAAAACATTATTAAAAATAAAGATATTTTAGAATATTTTTCTAAAAATGCTAAACACATTTATTAATATGGTTCAAACAGTTAATAATCTTTTTCGTTATCGATTTGATCAAACTTTAACAGATATTTCAAGTTTTAAAAAAATAAAAGAATTTGCGCAAGTTTTAAACAAAGTTATCATTCTATTAAATAAATATATTGAATATACATGGCAACAAATGAAAGAATCGTATAATAAAGGACCTAGATATCATTCAGTCCCAAAAGGCAACCTTTCTAAAAAAGGGTTCGAACGTACTGTTATACTTTCTGAAGATGAACCTATTTATCAAATAGCTCTTAATTTGAAAGAACGTGTTTATGGTATAACTGTTGGCAAACATTTTGTTGTTATTGCCTATGATCCAAACCATAAAGGAAATACAAAGAAAAAATAAATTATTTGAATAATATTACTATTAAGATAAATTTGCAAGCTTATCTTTTTTATTATATTTTCTAAAATACCTTATCATTCTTCAAATTTAATTTGGTTATAATAATACTTGATTGTCTCAATTTGCTTTAATAACGAATAAAATTTGCGATTTTATTTTTGCAATTTAGAGATTATTATTTTTATATTAAAAATTCCAACAATAAAGTAACCAAAAAAAGTCCGCGAAGGTTCCTTTTTTCTTTTACCCAAACACACAACAACTTACAAGGTCATTAAACCTAAAAACCCAAAGGAGGCAAACAAACCATGATCAAAAACAAATCCTTAAAAAAGTTTTTATAACCCTTTCTTTTATAATCACTATTTTTTTCATTAACCCTATTTTCGCCCATAACTATTTTCACAAACAAACAAAATCACAAATAAAATTAATAGACTGGGAAACCTTTGCAACAGGATGGATTTGCACCCAACCAAAAATGAAAAGACACGATATGAACGTTTTAGATATAAACGATATTCCTCATATCTTAAAATATTACAATTTGTCAGCATCCGTTAATAAACAAATACCAACTTCATTTAATCAATATAACGAATCATTTATACATTGGCACCTAAAAAATCCTCCTTCAGGCCTTTTAGGAGTCTATTTTAAACCACGTTTAAATCCTTTTAAAATAGAATACCCCTATGCAGATAACAAATACACCTTAGAAGACCTTCTCAAATACGAAATTGCCATCGAAGAAGTCTTTGTCTTCTGGGACGCCAAACAAAAACCTCAAGATGAAAACGTAAATATCAAAATAATAGTAACTGAGATTTTGGCAAATAAAAGTAAAGAAGAAGTAATTAATAATTATTTAATACAAAAGAACATCATCAAACAACCTAAACTCATCAAATTAGGTTGTTACAACGTCACACCTAATACTGGTTTAGTGTTGCCTTTGCCTCAAGAAACTTTCCATGATATTCAAATAGATGCTATTTACTTTGATGATGGAATTCGAATTTTGTCTGAAAACCAATCTTACGCAATCGAAGATTTACTCAAATTATCAAACGGTGCTAAAAATATTTATTTATTTCATTTTAACGTCCAAAAAAGAAAAAAGATTATCTCATTACCTGATTCTTTAGATCCTTATCAAACTATACGTGATTGGAAACGCGAAAATAATTTATATACTTTTCCTCCATTAATCAAAGAAGACAAATACGATGAAGAAATTCAAGAAGCTGAAACTTATTTTGAAGTCACTTCACCTTCCTATAAAAAATTTAATATTCCTTTTAAAGTTAAAATAATTTCCCATCTTTTCGAAACTGATAATACAATTTATTTAATTCTTTGCAACGATAATTCTTTAAAAATTAAATTAGTTGAAGAATACATAACTAATTATATAAATTGGCTAAATCAATGTTACATCAAATATGGTCATTATTATTCAGGTGAAGAAGTCCGTAATAAATTCGAACGTTCTAGTCGAACTATATACGATGAGAATGGTAATACTCATTATTATAGATATCAAAAGGGCTTCTTTTTTGATAATTGGTGTATCGACGGAAATGATTGCTGTTCTGGAGGTGATCGTTGGACAACTAGAACTTATTATCAATTTTTAGACACCACCCGCCCTCCTCAAAAACCAGCAATCCTCAATTCTTAATTAAAATATCATCCAAAGACCTTTCACAAGGGTCTTTTTTTATTATCCAATACTTAAAAAAGAAAGGAACTATTAAAAATATGTTCTTGAAAAAAATATCCTCATTTTTAACTACTAATATCATCTTTATTTTATTATTAATACCTTTTTATCTCATCTCTTATTTAATTAAATTCTATCTTTTTACTTATCAATTAAGCATCCAAAGATTAAAAAAAGGAATAGTAGTTCAATTTTATCAATATCTAACCACTATTAAAACTAATAATCATGTGGAACCTAATTAATACTTGGTTAACGAAGTTAAATAATTGGTTCGCTGCTATAAGTAATTTTTTTTTTAATTACCAAAACCAATGGCTTAATTTAGTTTTATTAACAATTCTTTTATTATTTTTACCTCATCTCTTATGTTTAATTGATTTTCTTTTTAAATTTTTACATTATATAATTAAATTTATTTATTATTTAGGCCAATATATCATCTCATTATTTAAGAAAGAAAAATAACCATGCAAATCACATTATCTCAACGTACCAAAGAATGGTATCAACACCGCAAACAATATATTAACGCTTCTGAAATCGGTAGCATCACAGGCAATGACAAATTTCGTTCTTTAGAACAATTGGTTCATGACAAAATCTTTGGTACTACTTTCACAAGCAACAAATACACTGAACATGGTAATAAAACTGAACCAATTGCTCGTGCTTTCTTTGAAAAAACAACTAATCTAAATTTTCATGATACCATCTTTACCGATGATGAAGTCAAAATGTTTTCCGCTTCCTTAGATGGTTATAATCAACAAACCAACACTCTCTTAGAAATCAAATGTCCTTATCGCGATGAAAACAACAACATATCAACATTATGGAATGGCTTTTTATCAAACAAAGAAGTGCCCTTAAACTATTGGGTTCAAGTTCAATGTCAACTCTATTGTTCACAAGCTAAATTTGCTTATTTTTTAGTTTATTTTAATGATAATGATTATCATGTAGTCAGAATTTATTTAGACCACAATTTTATCACTAAAATGATCAACGATGCTAAAAAGTATTTAGTTTTACTTCAAAACGCTAAAAAAGAACTTCAACAAACTACTTTCTTAAAACATTTAAGCAAAATTAAAACTTTTTAAACAGTTAAGACTCCTTTTATAGGAGTCTTTTTTGCGTATATCCAAACAATTCAAAGAAAGCGAGAGCAAAAGATAAAGATGAACAAATACTACTTAATCCAAGCCAAATACCAACAAAAACATCGTGCCTCTAAATTCAAAAAAAATAAATACAAACCGCAAAAACATAAATTATTAGGCACACTACTACACCACGCAACAAACCCTCTATCACGATTAAAAACCAGACGCATTACTATTACTTTCAAAAACCAAAAATATAAATAAAAAACAACAGCAACTGTCAAAATCATAAATTAAAACTAAAATCAAAGGAGAAACACAATAATGGCAAAGAAAATTTATAACACGCAAAAACAATTAATCAAAGAGATCGAATATTTTTCAAATGATATAATAAGTATATTAGTGAATACGCAACTAATGGCAATTTGATGAAAAAAACACACTATTACGGCGGCTGCAAAAAAATCCATTACATCGACGAATTCGACCCTCAAACTGGAGAGCTCATAAATCAAACTTGGTAACCACCCCAATGGCACCATTGAAAAAATATATGACGACGATGAAAACTAAGACGATGATTAAGATAATGATGATTAAAACAATCCCTCAATCAAATTTGCACAGCTTTTTTAATTTTAAGTCCAGTAAGAGTATAAATACCCCTGTTTTTAAGAGGGTCTATAAACGCCCAATAACACGCGCGTTAAAAGTTTCAGCTTTTTACCTTCCAACCATCAAAAGCGCCTAAAAACCGCCTTTTTATTTTTAAACATTAAAAAACAATTTGCAAATTTCACATCCTCATTATCTGGCCTTTTTTTAAATACCAAAACACCAACAAACCAATAATTGGTACGGCCATTAACTAAAAATTCAATTCAAAGGAGAACAAAAATGAAATTAATAGTTTTTGAAGGACTAGATGGCGTGGTAAAACAACTTTAATTCAAAAAGTTAGCCAACAATTAGAAAAACAAGGCCACGAAGTAATTACTCTACAAGGTTTAGGAAGTTCCTCCATCGGCCAACCTCTTCGTGATATCTTTTTAACTAATGCCCAATTAAAACCATTAACTAGATATCTTCTTAGTTTTGCGAACATGCAACAAATCCAAGAAGAGGGAATAAAACCACATTTAGAAACTAATAAAATCATTTTAATAGATAGATGGTTAGGTTCTAACTTGGCCTATCAAGCTTATCCTTAAAACATTGATAAAAATTATCAGCTTTTAATTTACTTAATAAACAATTTATTAAACAGATATGACTGTTTATCTCAAAATCAAACCACAATTAGGTTTAGAACGCAAACAAAACCAAAAAAATCATAAATTAGACGTCATAGAAACTCATCCTTTATCATACTTTCACCAAGTAAGCCAAGGATATGAATTATTCTTAGAAAGAAAAAACCTCGGCCACAAATTAATCTTAAAAGAGATGAATAGCAAAACAACATTAACTGACCAAAAACAAATAATCAAACAAATAGGAGTACTATCAAATGGTAATAATTACTAAAAAAACCTGTAAAAACAAAAACACTTACATCTATTTTTCTAATGGAAAAATTAAAACCATTCATAAAGATGGCGCTATTACATGGAAAACAAAAAGAATTTTTAAAACTAAAAAAACCAACCAAAGACATTAATTTAAAGGTCTTTTTTTATTTAAAGAAAGGAATAACAAATGTTAACTAACCAAGATTTTTTTAATATTCAACAATTTAATACTAATATCCAAACTGTAGAAATCTTAAAAGGTTTTTTTAAAAAAACTACCTTTAATCTTTCTATTAACGAATATATGAAAACCAATCACAACCAATTAAAACATTATTTTAACCAAAAGAACATCAACTCTCAAAGTCAAAAAGTAATCCGCGGTAAAATCAATGAATACCTCATTTTATTGTACCTACACGATAAAGGTCTTACTAATTTATACCCTCAAGTAAATTTATTTTTTATCCCCGACATTAAATTTGATTTAGTTTTATTCACAGAAACTAAAAGAATAATGGCGTTTAATTTTAAAACCTGTCTCCGAGACCGCTATAAACAAACCATGGTAGAAGGACAACAATTAAAAAAACTCGATACCCGTTTTGAGTTCTATTTATTAACCAACAACGAAACCGAAACTCAAAGAATAAACAATAAAATCAAAAACGGAAAAGTCCAAGGTATTAATCAAGTAATTAACTTATTTTCCAACTCAGCTAACGATTTCTTACAAAACTTAATTACCATCCAATTCATACCTTTTTCTAATATCAACATCATTAAAAAATAAAAAAGGAGTTAATATAAAATGTTAACCAACGAACAAAAAGCGTTACAACAACTAATAAATTATATTGAACAAGGCCAATGGGAAAAGTTAAATCTTTACTGCCAAATAATAAACCCTAAAACTTTACTCGATCCCCAAAATAAAAAAATATTTACAACTTTAAAATATTTATTTTTAGAAAAACAAACAACTCATCCTTGGGATAAAATAAAATCTCAAACTGAGATAATCAAAGAATTACTCACCTATCTTCAAACCTATTTCCCCCAAGATAACTTTACTAAAGAATCATTATCTTTTTTAAATAATGATTTTAATAAAGAAAATAACCTTGATTTCTTAGATAACTTAAAACACACCTATACCCAAGAAAAACTGTTCCAACAACTCTTAAAAATTATTAGTCCTTCTTTTGAAAATAAGGAACCTTATTATAAACATTTATATTACCAAGAAATCTTTGATAAATTAAGAAAATTTATGACTTTTATTCCTCACAAATCCGACCAAACCTTATTAACTTTAAATCAAATGTCCTCTTGTTATCCTGAGTTTTTTGACACCGACAACCAAGCAAAACAAAAAATTCAAGAAGAATATTACCGTTTATCTGAAACTTTTCGAGACTTAAATCAAGCCACAAAAGGATTCAAAAAAGGACAAATAATCACTATTGGAGGACATACTGGTTTAGGCAAAACAACTTTTGTCTACAACCTTCTTTTAGATATAACCAAAACCAAACAACAAGAAAGTTCTCATTATCCTCATATTTTGGTATTTTCTTATGAAATGACAATGGAGGAAAATTTAAGTCGTTTATTAGCCCACCAAACTCAAATTTCCCTAGATGTTATTTTAGATAAAAATTTCGAAGATACCAATATCACACCTCTCAAATACACGGAGAGGATGACAGAAGCCAAACAATTTTTTGTTAATATCAATTTATCATTTAGTTATGATAAAAGCAAAAACATTGATTATGTTATTAATTTAGTTTATCGCCTTCATTTAGAAGAAAAAGCAGAAATGATTGTCATAGACCACCTTCAAATCACCAAAACCACAAACCACTTAGAAAATGACCGTTTAGCCATTGATGAAATTATGACTAAACTCAAACAATTAGCCATGGAATTAAACATCATTATTATCATTCTCTCTCAATTTTCAAGAGATACATATAGCAATTACAATGGCAAATCCCCTGAAATAACCGCTTTAAAAGGAAGTGGTGGAATTGAAACTAACTCCGATATCGTCTTAATCATGTCCGAATTCCAACCCCAATTATCCAAAGGCCAAGAAAAACCTTTAAATATTTATAATTCAACCTTAAATCAACTCTATTTAGAATCTAATGACAATGAAAATCAAAAAATAATTGAGGTCAATATCAAAAAGAATCGTAGTGGCACCAAAAAAACCTTAATATATCACTTTGAAATGACCACCCAAACATTTCAAGAAATCGGTTATGTTTTACCTTATCAATTAGGATTTTAAAGGAGTAAAATAAATGAATCATCAAGACAAAATTAACCACATTAAAACTAATTTCCCCATGATTGTTTTATTAAAAAAATTAAAGATTTTACCATCAAATTTCAATATCAAATATCGTTTCCCTTGTCCCATCCATCAAGGCCAAAATCCTACTTGTTGTCATATCAATGATCATAACCAGATTCACTGTTGGAAATGTTGTAAAGATTACGATATTATTGATGTTTATATGGAAATAAGAGGAATTAAAACCTTCAATAACGCCCTCGAAAAAATTAATAACTTTATGAAAACTCAAGAATTTAAAAACTTAATCCAACAAAAAACTTCAACCCCTAATATTTCTTACAAACCTTTTAAATATCAATTCCGCCCCAATAAAATCAACAACCCAATTGATGAAAAAGAAATTAACACCACAAAAACACAATTATTTAAAGAAATATCACCTTTATTTAACCAAATTAGAGATTATTATCATTATTTATTAACTACTAACCGAAATAACGAATCTCACCTAGGATTAGAATATTTAACTCAAAAAAGAAAATTAACTCTAGAAACCATTAAAGAATTTAAACTAGGTTATGCCCCATTATCTGATAAATCTTTATCTTTTCGTCTAGTAAATTATTGTAAAAAACAAAATATCGATACAACCAAATTAGTTGAATATGGTTTTGTTAAAGAAAAAACCAATCAACAAAATAAAAAATATTATCACGATACTTTCCATGGTTCCATCATTATCCCTATTGAAAATGGATATAATAAAACATTTCATTTTTATCAAAATAACTTTCGCGAAGTTTCTTATTTACAACCTAAATATAAATCCCTCAATAATTTTAGTCAAACACCTACTTTTCATTTCAGTTATCGTTTTTTCGAAGCTTTACCGTATATAAAAAAAACTAAAACAATCATCATTCATGAAGGTTTTTTTGATGTCATTAGTTGTTGGCAACACGGCATAAAAAATGTCGTGGGTTTAATTTGTGTCGCCCAATTACTTTCCCAAACCCAAATGGATATTCTCAAAAAAGAAAAGATTAAAGTCATTATCGCCCTCGATAATGACGAAACTGGAAGAAAAAGAAACAAAGCCTTAGGAGAACAAATAAAAGAACAACAAATCCCTTATGAAATTAGACGCATTTTGCCCCCTTATGACAAAACTTATAAAGATGTTGATGATTTATTACGCCAATTCGGCAAAGAAGCTTATCAAAAATGTTTTTTAGATCCATACATCTCATATGAAGAAGCAGAAAAGAAACAAATAGTGGATTTAGCCATTCATTTCTTTGGTGAAGATAAAGTTGAAGTCATGACATAATGATTTATTATAAAATACCAATTAAACAACAACAAACGTATTATTTTTTCCTATATGACCTTTAAAAATAAAATTAATAATATGAATCACGCACATGCAATTACTAGGCCAAAAATTAATAAATATTTTAACAAAATGACAAAAATAAATTTAAAGGAGAAAATAAAAATGAAAAACGACCTTAATCAAGGAATTAAAATCGGCGGATGGAATACCAAAACCACCCCTACTGATTTAGACCAAATTAAACTCTTTTTACAAACTTTAAAACAAGATTTAATCAACCTGACCATTATAACCCATTCTAAAAAGAAAAATACTTATCAAGAAGCCAATTATCGCCCTAAAAACCAAACTCTCTTCGTCGATCCTCAAATCTTGGATGAAATTAAACAAACAAAAATAACCTTAATTAATGATAATTTCTCTTCTAGTAATAGTAAACTATTACTTTCAGATTTACCCCCCCTTAAAAACCAAAATAACCCCCTTAAAACCTATCATGATATCTTTCAAATCAATTATAAAAATGAATCTAAAAATATCATCAAAGAATTAATTGGCAAAATCAATCTTCATAAACTAGAAAACTTACAATTATATCAAATAGACCCCAATAAACTAGATAAATACAATAAACCGATTAAAACAAACTATAAGAAAGGTTTAAATATCATCTATTATCGACAAGAAGATTTAAAATATATTCAATTCTTCTTAACTAAAACCAAACAAGGTTATCGGGTGAAAAAGATACGTCCAGATTATAAAAGATATTTAATAAAAGAAAAATAATAAAACAAATAACTTATTATAACTCATCGTTTTATCATCATTCACTCATCGTTTTATCATCATTCACTCATCGTTTTATCATCATTCACTCATCGTTTTATCATCATTCACTCATCATTTTATCATCATTTGCCTCTTCAAATATTCTATATAAAATCAAACCTTTTTAAGGAGTGATATTTTATATTTTATATCGATAATGATAATGATACTCGATATTTGATATTATCGTTGTATCATTTTTAATATCATTATTATTAATCGATATAAAAAAATCTTTCTTTTAATTAATTTTATTTTTTTAATTT
>NZ_AKIL01000036.1 GCF_000309485.1 Milkweed yellows phytoplasma str. MW1 | reverse complement strand
CTTGACATTTGATATAAAAATTAATATAATACTATTAGCAGTCATATTAAATGAGTGCCAAGGAGTATTGTTTTGCTTTCTGATAGAAAAAGATTGATTTTAAAGGCCGTTGTTGAAAATTATTCCAAAGAAGATCAACCTGTTGGTTCTAAATTGATAGCGAGTTTGCCTTATTTAAATTTTTCCAGCGCTACTATTCGTTATGATATGGCACAATTGGAAAAAAAAGGTTATTTAAAAAAAACTCATAAATCTAGCGGCAGAATACCTTCTTTAAAAGGCTATGCTTTTTATTTTAATAATTTAATAACACGCAATAATGAAACTATTAAAATGATTTCTTTATTTGACCAAATTTTAAATAAAAAAAGTTTAAATAAAGAAAAAATTATTAAAGAAGTTTTAGAGCTATTAAGTAATTTAACTAATTATGCGACTTTAATGATAGGTCCTGATGTTTTAAAAACTAATAAAATTAATAAAATCGATTTGATTCCTTTAAATTTAGAACAAGCCCTTATTTTGATTGTGACCGATAATGGCAATGTTCAACATCAAAATATTGTTTTAGAAAAAGATAGCGAATTGTCATTGCAAGATTTGCAAATAATATTTTCTGAATTAAATCATTTGTTAATTGGTAAATATTTATATGAAGCAATAGAAATTCTGAAAAGCGATATTGTTGCTACCGTTTTTGCATCATATACCGAATATAAAGAACAACTGGTACAATCTTTGGTCGAAACCTTTTATAATTTTGCGACTGATAATTTTTATGTATATGGTGTTTCTAATTTTTACGATAATTCGGAATGCAAAGACCTTACATCCGCGAAAGACATTTTTAAAATATTAGAAAATGAAGAATTAAACAGAATTTTTTTTAATTATGAAGAAGTTATTTATAAATTCGCTAATCAAATTAGCTTAATGCCGTACAATAAATTTATGATTATTTCTATTCCTTATGATATTAATGAAAATGAAAAAGGATCAATTGCTATTTTAGGACCGACTATCATGAATTTTCAAGAAATTGTCCCTCTTTTGGAATATTTATCCGCTCATTTGTCGCAGCTATATGATAAAAATAATTATAAATTGGAATAAATAGGAGTTTATTTTTGCATGAATAAAAATAAAAAAACACATAACAATGAAGAAAAGATGAAAACACCAAATCATCAAACTGAAGAAGTTAAAAAAGACCAAGATTGTGGTTGTCACGGTGATCAAAAAGACAACGCTTCTCAAGAAGAAAGCAAAAACAACCAACCAGAAAAATCTTCTAAAAAGGATTGCGATGGTTGTGATAAAAAAAAGGATGAACAATCATCCTCTAATTCCCATGATAAAGACAATTCATCGTCCAAAAAAGATGAAAAAGATTTACAAGCGGAATTATTACAATTAAAAACCGAATTAATCAATGAAAAATTAAAATCTCAAGCAGATTTAGAGAATTTGAAAAAAAGACTTCAAAAAGAAAAAATAGCAGACGTTAAATACGCTTCTATGAATTTGATTACCGACATGTTAGTCCCTTTAGAACAATTAGGACAAGTTTTAGAAATGTCTACTGAAGATGAAATGTTGCAAAAATTTCTCTTTGGTTTTAAAATGATTAACAAGCAAATTAACGATGTTTTAGAAAAAGACGGCGTTGTAGAAATAAAAGCTTTAGGCGAAAAATTTGATCCTAAATATCATCATGCAGTAGAAAAAATTTCTGATGAAAAACAACCAAACGGCGTTAACGTTGTTGTTTTACAAAAAGGCTTTTTATACAAAAATAAAATTATTAAACCAGCTATGGTAAAAGTAAACGAATGGAGTGAAAATAAAAATGGCGAAAACAAATAAAATTATTGGTATTGACTTAGGAACAACTAATTCTTGTGTTGCTGTAATGGAAGGCGGAGAAGCTAAAGTTATTCCTAATGCAGAAGGTAGTAGAACTACTCCTTCAGTTGTAGCGTTTAAAAACGACGAAATCATGGTAGGTGAAGTAGCTAAAAGACAAATGCTTACTAACCCTAACACCATTATTTCTGTGAAAAGACATATGGGTGAGAAAGGTTATACTGTTGATGTAAACAACAAAAAATATACTCCCCAAGAAATAAGTGCTATGATTTTAAGAAATTTAAAAAAACAAGCAGAAGATTATTTAGGGGATGAAGTTAGCCAAGCAATTATTACTGTACCTGCTTATTTCAATGACTCACAAAGACAAGCGACTAAAGATGCCGGCAAAATTGCTGGTTTAGAAGTGAAAAGAATTATTAATGAACCAACAGCAGCTGCTTTAGCTTACGGCATTGATAAAAGCGAAAAAGAACAAAATATTTTAGTTTTTGATTTAGGAGGAGGAACTTTCGATGTTTCTATCTTAAATTTAGCTGAAGGTAACTTTTCGGTTTTGTCTACTGCCGGTGATAACAAACTTGGTGGCGATGATTTCGATGAACGTATTATTGAATTTTTAATTAAAGAATTTAACAAAGATAATGGAGTGGATTTATCTAAAGATAAAATTGCTACTCAAAGATTAAAAGATGCTGCTGAAAAAGCAAAAAAAGAATTAAGTGGTATCGTTTCTACGCAAATCTCTTTACCTTTCATCAGTATGAATCCTACAAGCGGACCTCTTCACTTAGAATACACTTTAACAAGAGCTAAATTTGATGAATTAACACGTGATTTAGTAGAACGTTGTTTAGTGCCTGTTAAACGTGCTTTAACCGATGCTAGTATTAAAGCGGAAGTAATTGATCAAGTTCTTTTAGTGGGTGGTTCAACAAGAATTCCTGCTGTTCAAGAATTAGTGAAAAAAGAATTGAAAAAAAATCCTAATAAAAGCATTAACCCTGATGAAGTAGTTGCTATGGGAGCTGCTATTCAAGGTGGTATTTTAATGGGAGATGTTAAAGATATAGTTCTTTTAGACGTAACTCCGCTTTCCTTAGGGATTGAAACATTAGGCAATGTTTTCACTAAATTAATCGAAAGAAACACTACTATTCCGACTTCTAAATCACAAATTTTCTCCACTGCTGCTGATAATCAACCTTCTGTTGATATCCACGTTTTACAAGGAGAAAGACCTTTAGCGAAAGAAAATAAAACTTTAGGAAGTTTCCGTTTAAACGATATTCCGCCTGCTCCAAGAGGAGTTCCTCAAATCGAAGTATCTTTTGATATTGATGTTAACGGTATTGTTTCTGTTAAAGCGAAAGATTTAGGCACTAATAAAGAACAAAAAATTACTATTTCTGGAACTGGTTCTTTATCAGAAGAAGAAATTAATCGTATGATTAAAGAAGCTGAAGAAAACGCTGAATCTGATAAAATCCAAAGAGATAAAATTGATACACGTAATAACGCAGAACAACTAATTTTCCAAACTCAAAAAACTTTAGAAGATTTGAAAGACAAAGTTAACCCTGAAGAAAAAGCTAAAGTAGAAGAACATATTAAAAACTTAGAAGAAGCTTTAAAAGGTGATGATCAATCTGTCATCAAAGAAAAATTAAAAACTTTAGAAAAAGAAGCGCAAAACATTACTCTTCAAGCTTATCAACAAGCGCAAGAGCAAGCTAAAAATGCGCACGACCACAGTCATAATCATAACCATGATAACGATAAAAATGACGATAAAACAGTTGATGCTGAATTTGAAGAAGAAAAAAAATAATAATCTAATTTAATATTTTAATGAACCAAAAAAAGCCTTTATGACTTTTTTTGGTTTCTTTTATTATTGTAAATGTAAATTATTATTCTAATTAGGAGATTTATTTTGAAAAAAAAAAAAATTATTATAGCGTTTTAGGTTTAACTAAAGAAGCTAGCGAGAGTGAAATTAAATCCGCTTATAGAAAACTTTCTAAAAAATTTCATCCAGATGTTTATAAAGAAGCAGATGCTGAAAGTAAATTCAAAGAAGTACAAGAAGCTTATCAAACTTTAAAAGACCCTAATAAAAAAGCTAATTATGATCGTTTTGGTCACACTGGCGACACTGGTGGTTTTGGTGGCGGTTTTGAAGGCTTTGGCGGCGGCGGTTCGTTCAACTTTGAAGATCTTTTTGAAAATTTCTTTGGCAGTTCTGGTTCTCAACGACAAGGACGTAACAATAATGTTGGAGCAGACTTGCATATTGAAATTACAATTGATTTTCTAGAATCTGCCTTAGGAGTAGAAAAAGACATTAAATTTCACGTAGAAGAAGATTGTCAACATTGTCGAGGAACAGGGGCTAAAAACGCTCAAAGCGTGCAAACTTGTTCTTATTGTCATGGTAATGGTTATGTTGTTGTTAACCAACAAACTATTTTAGGCAATATTCCTTCTCGACAAATTTGTCCACAATGTCGTGGCGAAAAACAAACTATTTTGCACAAATGTTCTTCTTGTAAGGGGCAAAAAAGAGTCAAAAAAGTTAAACAAATGAATTTGCAAATACCGGCTGGTGTGGAAAGTGGTATGACTTTAAGATCGCCTCAAAACGGTAATGGTGGTCATTTAGGCGCTGCTAATGGCGATTTATTAGTAGATATTAAAGTAAGACCGCATGAACATTTTAAAAGAGATGAACAAAACATTATTACCACTCTTTTCATTGATTTTTATCAAGCTGTTTTAGGAACTACCATTAGTGTAGCGACTATTTATGGCGATGTGGAACTTAAAATCCCAGCAGGAACCCAAACGGATACAAAGTTGAGGTTAAAAAACAAAGGAATAGCTTATTTAAATTCTTCTCGCAAGGGAGACCATTATGTTGTTGTTAAGATAAAAACTCCTACAAAAATCAGCAATACTGAAAAAGAACTGTTTTTGAAATTGCAAGAATTAGATAGATTAAATAATAATGTTAAAAAAAATAGATCTTGGTTTTTTTAACGTTGTATTTAAGCTTTAAAAATAAAAAAATACCGCTCTTTTTTAAATAATTATTATATCAAATTGTTTATATAATTTTTTATGATAATATAAATAAGAGTGGTATTTTTTTATTTATTTAAAGGAAGTGTAAAAAAAAATGATTTTAGTTAAATTTTTAAGAAATATAGATTTGAAACCTTATTTTTATTATGCTTTAGAAGAATATATTTTAAACAATGTTTTAAAAGAAATGGATGAAGTCTTTTTTTTTCTATGGACTATTAAAGGAGTTGTAATAGGTAAAAACCAAGTTATCGAAAACGAAGTTAATTTGGATTATGTTAAAAAAAATAAGATTAATCTTTTTCGTCGTCCTACTGGTGGAGGATGTGTTTATAATGATGAAGAAACTCCTCTTTATAGCATCATTACTAAAAGAAAAAACCAAAATTTCACTTTTAAAGAACATTTGAATAAAATTATTCCCCCTTTTAAAAAATTAGGAGTTGATTTATATTTTAGTGGTAGAAACGATATTTTGTTAGAAAATAAAAAAGTCTCTGGAAACGCTTTTTTACAAAATCAAAACGGCATTATCATTCATGGTACTTTACTGTATAATTGTGATATAGACGTGATGGTGCGTTGCATTACACCAAGTAATGAAAAATTAATTTCTAAAGGAATTGATAGCGTTTCTGCTCGTGTGACAAATTTAAAAGACCATTTAGATGGCATGTCAAAAGACGAATTAGTACGTTATTTAGAAAAAGAATTAGCGCAAAAAGAATATGTTTTGAGCGAAGAGGAAATAGCCAAAGTTGAAATGTTGTCGCAAAAATATTCTTCTGAAAAATGGTTATATTTTGAACATCCTCAGTATTCTAAAACTTTGAAAAAACATTTCTCTTGGGGAAAATTAGAAATTTTATTAGATTTACAAAAAGGTAAAATTCAACAAATGAATTTAAGAGGTGATTTCTTTCATAAAGAAGATAATTTATCCTTATTTATTGACCCATTTATAGATGTTTATTATCGTAAAGAAGATTTAGAAAAAGTCTTAAAAACTCATAATATAGGTGATTTTATTTTAAACGCTAATAATCAAGATTTATTATCTTTATTAGAAGAAGGGTTGTTAATTTAAAAAAAATAAAAAAATTATTTCTCTTTTTTAGTAAAAATAGAAATAAAAAATGTATAATAAAAGGAAGGGATATGAATAAAAACAAGAAACAAGTTTTATTAAAAAAGATGATTGTTGTTTCACTTTTTATAGCAATTTCTTTCTTTTTAGAGATGGTCTTTGTTAAATTATTTTACAGTGGACATAATTGTCATATTACTTTAATAAGAATAGAATTATTACCTCTTATTTTGATAGGATTTTTATTTGGATGGAAATTTAGTTTCTTTTCTAATTTATTATATGTAGCAATTCATATTTGCATGGAATATGCGATGGATAGGCATTTTTTTGAATTACTTTTAAAAGATACAGAATCGAAAAAGGTATTATTTTTAGGCTTATTATTTTTTGTATTTGTGGTGCCTTATTTAGCTTGTACTATTTCAGGTTTTTTTCACCGCAAAGAATTAAGACATTTATCACAAGGTAAAGTTATTGCAGGAAGTTTATCGTTAATAGCGATTGTTCAAATTATTTCTTATGCCGTTTTTTCTTTTCTGCTTTATCATAACCAGTCTCATGAAATTTTACATGAATACGAAAGCGTCATAAAGGATTCTAATTTGCCATATAAACTAATTTTGGGT
Source organism: Milkweed yellows phytoplasma str. MW1 (assembly GCF_000309485.1). Classification (GTDB taxonomy): domain Bacteria; phylum Bacillota_I; class Bacilli_A; order Acholeplasmatales; family Acholeplasmataceae; genus Phytoplasma. Next base: position 2,959 of record NZ_AKIL01000036.1, on the reverse strand, counting down.
TATTACATATTATCTGTTGTTTTACAAAATATAGTTATTGGTTTTATTTTGTATTTTTTGAATCCTATTTTAAAAGTAAATTTAGAAAGTTTTTCGTTAGAATAAAAAAAATTGAATAATTTTCTTTTGCAAAAAAAATTATTCAATGAATTTATCTATTACTTTAAGATAATCAATTCTTGGATTATAATTAAACGGAATACTAAAGAGCTCTTTTTCAAAAATTTGATAACTGATATTTTTAGCCTTATTATTGTTTAAAAAATTAGTTAAAAAATCAATCGGTAAATAAAAATACTTATTTTTAACTTTAAAATGAACAATAAAAAAAGCAATTCCGTTAAATTTTTGTGTTCTTTGTAAAATCTCTATTTGATGTTGAGGAATATTACTCAGTGAAAAGCTGTTTTTATTGTTAGTTTCTTTAACATCGAAAGATAGATATTTACCTTTGTAAATACCGTGATAATCTGGTAGAGAAGAAGTACGATAATAAGCTTCCACTATTTTAGCTTGTTTTCTTTGAGGGTATTCTACTCTTACTACTTGGATAGGGATTTCGTTTTTATAAACTAATGCTATTTCTTTTTCTTGATAAAAACGATTAGTTAAATTAATATCTCTCTCTAAATTAGCGCCTAAATTGCTTTTGTTGCTGATAACGTTATTTTTTTCTTTTTTGAAAGGGTAATCCATGGATATTATTTATCTACTTTCTAAGATTTCATGTTTCCTTCGTTTAAGGACTAATTAATAAAAAATCATTTTTAACAATTTCCATTATAAAATAATTTTTAACAATTTCTAAAGATTAATAAAAATTTTTGTTCAAGGAGTATAAATTACATTTCATGAAAGAAATAAATTTTTTTGCCTTAGGTGGTATAGGGGAAAATGGAAAAAATTTTTATTTATTGAAAGTAGATTCTTCTTATTTTATTTTAGATGCAGGACTTAAAAATCCTAATGTAGTCTCTAATGGGATAGATTGTGTTATTCCTGATTATCATCGCTTGGAATCTATTAAAGAACAAATCAAAGGTATTTTCATCACTTCCGCTTTCGAAACTCATTCTGGCGCTTTGCCATATATGATGGATTATTTAGAAGATATTCCGGTTTACGCTTCTGACTTCACTATTGAAGTTTTAAAAATAAATTTATACCAAAACAACGTCAATACACATAATGTAGAATTTAGAGCTGTTCAAGATAAATCAGTAATAGATTTTGGCAACACTAAAGCGCATTTTTTTGGGATATCTCATTTTTTACCGGAAACTTTAGGGGTTGCTTTTGAGACTTCACAAGGTTTGATAGTGTATATTAGTGAGATGCATTTTGTTCAATCTAAAGATGTTAATTTTCAAACTAACTTTGCTCATTTATCAGAGTTATCGCAAAAAGAAGTTTTAGCTTTAGTTCCTGCTTCACAAGGAGCTTTTAGCATTATTACTCAAAAAAAAGAAGAAATTTTAGAATACTATTTGAGTAGTTATTTTGCTAGTATAGAAAACAATATTATTATTTCTTTTTTAGTTCCTGATTTATTAAAAATTCAGTTAGCGATTGATTTAGCTTTAGAGGCTAATTTAAAAGTTGTTATTTTAGGGCGTAAAAGCGAAAAAATTATTGACGTTGCTTTACAAAAAAATTATTTAAAAATTCCGGCAAAATCTTTAATTAATTTAAAAACATCCACAGATTATTTAAAATATAAAAATTTAGTGGTGATAGTAGTAGGAAAACGTTTTGAACCTTTTTATAGATTGCAAAGAATGTGTAAACAAACCGACCGTTTGATGAAACTACATCCTAAAGATAAGATTTTATTATTATCTATCGAAGCCACTGGAGTGGATAAAATTCAAAATAAAACAGTTGATATTTTAGCTCGAAAAGGTTTTATTGTCGATGTTTTAGAAAAAGATTTATTAAAGTCTTCTTCTTATAATTATGAAGAGAATTTCAAATTAATGTTACATTTATTAAAACCTAACTTTTTAATGCCTGTAGCGGGCGAATATAGACATCAATGCCAAATTAAGAAAAACGCTCAAAAATTCAATTATCCTAATAATAAAATTTTCTTATTGGAAAATGGTGATGTTTGGAATTATGATTTCAAAAATAAACCTTATGTCAAAAAAAATTTTTTCAAAAATTTAGGGGAAATTTTAATTGATGGAAGAACACCGGTTTTAGAAGGTAATGATTTCATTTTAAAAGATAGAGAACTTTTAGCTAACGATGGCGTTATCATCATTGTTTGTAATCTAGATTTAAAAGCCAGAGAAATCGTGGGCAATGTGGAATTAATTAGCAAAGGTTTTTTAAACAAAAGCAATACGGATGCGATTTTCGAGAAACTAAAAGATTTATTCGCTAAAATAAGCAAAGGTTTTTTAATGATTAATAAACAAGTTAAATGGAGTGATTTCAAAAATAACTTAAGAGAAGATTTATCTAAGTTTATTTATAAAGAAACGAAAAAGAAACCAGTCGTTATTCCTGTTTTAATTTCTATTTCACGTTAAGAAAAACATTCTTTAAAAAAATATCAAGAAAGGAAAAAAGGTTGAAATATATTAAATGGAAATGATCAATCAAAACGTTTCTCCGAAAGAATTTGATATTGTCTTTTACGCTTTGGGCGGATTAGGCGAAGTCGGTAAAAATATGTATGTTTTTGAAATCGATCAAAAGATTTTTATTGTTGATTCAGGTATTTCTTTTTCTGATGATTCCTTTTTAGGAGTAAACTATATTATTCCTAGTTATGAATATTTAGTGCAAAACGAACATAAAATTGTGGGCTTATTTATTACTCACGGACACGAAGATCATATCGGCAGTATACCTTTTTTATTGAAAAGAATAAACATTCCTAAAATTTATGTGACGGGCATTGCTTATGATTTAATAGAATTGAAATTAATAAATTATAAATTAAATAAAT